>JBAUXQ010000595.1:0-3367 GCA_049584355.1 Roseiarcus sp.
AGAACCGGTTTTCGCCCGAAGTGCGCACGCGCGCCGTTCGGCTGGTTTTCGATCACGAGAAGGATCATCCCTCGCGGTGGGCGACGGTGACTTCGATTGCCGCGAAGATCGGTTGCACGGCCCAATCGCTCAATGAATGGGTCAAGAAGGCAGAGATCGACAGCGGCGTGCGTGGCGGCGTTCCGACCGAAATTGCCGAACGCCTGAAGGCGCTGGAGCGTGAGAACCGGGAACTCCGGCAGGCGAATGAGATCCTTCGCAAGGCGTCTGCTTATTTCGCCCAGGCGGAGCTCGACCGCCGGTTCAAGCCATGATCGCCTTCATCGACGATCATCGTCAGGCCTACGGGGTCGAGCCGATCTGCAGAGTCCTGCCGATCGCCCCGTCGACCTACCACGCCCACGCCGGCAAGCGCGCCGATCCCTCCCGCCTGCCCGAGAGGGTCCGCCGCGACGCGGATCTGAAAGTCGAGATCCGACGCGTGTTCGAGGAGAACTTCCGCGTCTATGGCGTGCGCAAGGTCTGGCGGCAATTGCGGCGGGAGGGCTTCTCCGTCGCGCGCTGTACGGTGGCCCGGCTGATGCGGAACATGGGCCTTCGGGGGGCGATCCGGGGCAAGCCTTTGCGGACAACGATCAGAGACAAGACGGCCCCCTGTCCGCTAGATCATGTGAACCGAGAGTTCCAGGCTCCGGCGCCGGATCGGCTTTGGCTCGCGGATTTTACTTACGTCTCGACGTGGGCCGGCTTCATCTATGTCGCCTTCGTAATCGACGCTTATGCGCGGCGGATCGTCGGCTGGCGAGCCAGCAGGACGGCGCACGCCGACTTCGTTCTCGACGCCCTGGAGCAGGCGCTCCATGACCGAAGGCCTGCCAGCCGCGGCGGCCTCGTTCATCATAGCGATCGCGGCGCCTAGTATGTTTCGATCAAGTACACCGAGCGTCTCGCCGCAGCCGGGATCGAGCCTTCCGTCGGCAGCGTCGGCGACTCTTACGACTGTGAGAGTGTCGGTGCTGCCTGGAGAGCCTGACCCACCTTACGATTGACCCCGTGTCATCGCGTTGACCTGTCGGCTCTTCGGGCAGCACCTGCCGGTCTTCGGAACGTGGCTTTATAGGAGCTTGAGGGCAACCATCCCGTCACAGTCCTGTCCGCCCGCCGATCGTCAGGTCCGTGCAACCGGCCTGGAGATGTTCGCAGTGACCAATGCCATACCCATGGACGTCATCATTGGCGTAGACACCCACAAGGACGTCCACGCCGCCGCTGCGATTAGCGGGGCCGGTGTCTATCTCGCCACCATCACCGTACCAGCCAGTAGCAACGGTTACGGCGCTCTCGAAGCCTGGGCCAAGTCAATGGGCGCCGTCCAGGCATTCGGCATCGAGGGCACCGGGTCTTATGGCGCCGGCTTGTCCCGGTTCTTGCACGAGCGAGGACATACCGTCGTCGAGGTCAACCGGCCCAATCGGCAGTTGCGGTATCAGCAGGGCAAAAGCGACGCCGTAGACGCCGAAAGCGCCGCACGCGCCGTACTTTCTGGCCAGGCTGTTGGACAGCCGAAGTCCGGTACGGGCACGGTCGAGATGATTCGTCATCTCAAGATCGCTCGCGACACCGCGGTCAAGGCCAGGACACAGGCCATGCAGACGCTCAAGGCAATCATCGTCTGCTCTCCGGATGCCCTGCGCGAGCAGCTCGACCAAGTCAGCGGCAAGATGACACTCCTGCGGCGGCTGGCAGCCCTGCGACCGGGCCCGCTCACTTCGACGCTGGCATCGGCCAAGGCGAGCCTGCGCTCAATCGCTCGGCGCTGGCTGCTGCTGGATGCCGAGATCAAGCAGCACGACGCTCACCTGGAAACGCTGACGGCCGCCCGCGCGCCCGAACTGCTGGAGGCGCACGGAATGGCCTCGGGCACTGCGGCCGAGATGTTGCTGCTTGTCGGCGACAACCCTGAGCGCATCCACTCGGAGGCAGCATTCGCCAAGCTGTGCGGCGCCTGCCCGATCCCGGCATCAAGCGGCAAGACCATCCGGCACCGCCTCAACCGTGGAGGCAACCGGCAGGCCAACGCCGCCCTCTATCGGGTAGTGATCATCCGTATGCGGGGCCACCAGCCGACACTCGACTACGTCCGCCGACGCGCCGCGGAGGGCAAGCCCAAATCCGAAATCATACGCTGCCTCAAACGTTACGTCGCTCGAGAGATCTTTGGGTATCTCTGCCGCAAACCAGCCCTAGCTGATGCGGCCGCAACCAGCTCTTGACCGACATAGGAGCATCAACGCCCTCGCCGAAACGATCAATGGCCTCTACAAGGCCGAAGTCATCCATCGACGCGGACCGTGGCGCAACTTCGAGGCCGTCGAGTTCGCAACCCTCGAGTGGGTGGACTGGTTCAACAATCGCCGGCTTTTGGAGCCCATCGGCTTCATCCCGCCGGCCGAAGCTGAGGAGCGCTACTTCGCCATGCTGAACGACACAGCCATGGCCGCGTGACTCAAACAAAATCGCCTCCGGCAAAGCCGGAGCGGTTCACTCTCGTTGAACTCCTGCTTGCGGGATCTTGGTCTCAGACGGTTGTACGCTCAGGTTTGAGTTGGTTGTCAGCCTCGGCCGACGCCGGACTTCGACAGTGAATGACGGAATAGCGCGTCTCAATGTGGTCCTCAATGCAGCTCATCGCGCTGGTCGATTCGACTCGCCAAGACGACCTTGCGAGCCAAAGCGCAGCGAAGCAATAGGAAACAATTATAGCGGAGATTTCTCACCCGGCGGGCGACGGCTTCTTAACAGTTTGATTAAGAATCGTTAACGGGGTCGAATCCGGCCCCGCATCGCCCGCGCGAAGTCTCGGATCACCGGAGGGCCATGGTGAGCCATGGTGACGCAGTATCGGTTGCACATTTTATTAACGACCATATGGTGACACTAGCAAAAATGAGGATGGGCAAATGCAGTCCTGGCTCGTTCGCCGACGGGCGCGAATTGACCAAACAGACGCGGAAGCCGAGGCGCTGATCCGCGATTTTACCGACGAGGCATATTCGGAGGCGCGCCGTAGGGAGCAAGAGGCCAGTTCCGATGAAACTGCGAAGAATTGGCGCCGCGTTGCGCTTGCGGTCGCCCTCAAAATGGCAAGGCGCACCGGTATCGATCCCTCAACCCGGATCGCGATGAATGCGCTTTTCGTCCCTGATCGCGAGCCAACTGTGGCACGCTTGCCGCGGATGAAGCCGTGACCCGACAAATGAACGACAGAGCTTCTACTCGCCGAAGCTGCAGCTGTTCCGGATCCAACTTGTCCGCGCGGCCGATCGCGGACCGATATTTTTGAAACAAGTACGGCAGCAGACACTTC
>JBAUXQ010000596.1:0-8557 GCA_049584355.1 Roseiarcus sp.
CCGTCGCCGCGCCGTCCGACGTCGGCGACCCGGAAGCGGTGAAGGCGTTGTTCAAGACAATCGAAGGCGAATTCGGCCGCCTCGATCTTTTGTTCAACAACGCCGGCCAGGGCGCGCCGGCCATTCCGATCGACGAATTGACCTATGCGCAGTGGAAGACGGTCGTCGACGTCAACCTCACCGGCGCTTTCTTATGCGCCCAAGGCGCCTTCGGGCTGATGAAGCGGCAGCGGCCGCAAGGCGGACGCATCATCAATAACGGCTCGATCTCGGCTCACGTGCCGCGGCCGTTCTCCGTCCCCTATACGGCGACCAAACACGCCATCACCGGCTTGACCAAGTCGATCGCGCTCGACGGGCGGGCCTACGATATCGCCTGCGGGCAGATCGACATCGGCAATGCGCTGACCGACATGGCCCGCAAGATGACCCGCGGCGTTCCCCAGGCCGATGGGCGAATTGCGGTCGAGCCGACCATGGACGTGGAGGAGGTCGGGGCCGCGATCGTCCACATGGCGAGCCTGCCGCCCTCGACCAATATCCTCACCATGACCATCATGGCGACCAAGATGCCGTTTGTGGGGCGGGGGTAACCAGGCCTCCGGCCGCCCGCGCCGCGGCCGCTGGCGGCGTGCGAGCGGCGCTCGACATTAGGACTCTGTTCATTGTTGGCCGTGCTTGATTTCGCGCCGCGGCCCAAATTTAGGTATCGTTAATAGAGGAGCGAACACACTCTCGACGGGCAGGCGCGAGGCGGCTGGGGCCGCGCTGAGAAGGGGAATGGCCGATACCTGATGGCGCGGCGTGCGCTGTGTGACTGGGCTCACATTTCGTTTTGCGCGGCCGTGCGAGGACAAAGCCACTCTTGTGCGGCCGGGAACCTGAAGAGGCGCGCCGCGTTGATTTGGCGGAGGGGACGATGCAATATCTGCTTATCCTTCTTGTGGTTATTACCATGGCGTGCGGCGCGGCGGCGAGCGTCACCATCAGCCTTGTGCCGGCTTACGCGGACGACAGCGCCAAGGGCTATTGACGCACCAGGCCCTCAAACGGCGGCCATGCCGGTTGCGATCCGATCGAGGGTCGCCGCCGTCTCCTGTGGCAGCTCCAGGGTCGCCGCGGCAAGATTTTCGCGCAGGTGTTCGAGCGAGGACGTGCCGGGAATAAGCAGGACGTTGGGCGCGCGCTTGATGAGCCAGGCAAGGGCGACTTGCATCGGCGTCGCGCCGAGTCGCTTGGCTGCCTCCGAGAGCGCGGTCGACTGCAACGGCGTGAAGCCGCCGAGCGGGAAGAACGGCGCATAGGCGATTCCGGCGCGGGCGAGATCGTCGATCAGGGCGTCGTCCTCCCGGTGGGCCACATTGTACATGTTCTGCACGCACACGATGTCGCAGATCCGCCGCCCTTCCGCAATCTGTGTCGGCGTGACGTTGCTAAGTCCGATGTGGCGCACGAGTCCCTGCCGCTGGAGCCCGGCCAGGACGGTAAGCGGCGCCTCGATCGACCCTTCCGCCGGACCATGAACCTTCCCCATGATCCTGAGGTTGACGACCTCGATCGCCTGGAGCCCGAGACGATTGAGATTGTCGTGAACCGCGCTCTCCAGCTCGGCGGGCGACATCGCCGGAATCCACGATGCGTCGTCGCCGCGCCTGGCGCCGATCTTAGTCACGATGACCAGATCGTTGGGATAGGGATGGAGCGCCTCGCGGATCAGCTCATTGGTGACATGGGGGCCGTAATAGTCGCTGGTGTCGATATGGTTGACGCCGCTCGCGACCGCCTCGCGCAATACCGCGACCGCGCCGGCGTGGTCCTTCGGCGGCCCGAAGACGCCCTTTCCCGCGAGCTGCATCGCGCCGTAACCCATGCGCTTCACAACGCGGTCGCCAAGCTTGAACGTTCCGGCTTTGCTGATGTCGATCATCGCCCATCTCCTCTCGGTCGAGGATGGATATATCGGGCAAACACCCGCGCGATAATGCCTTGCAATCGGCACGGGCTGTGCGGCAGCGCGTACAACGCGCTCCGTCACTCCGGCAAGCCGGCCTTACGGAGGCCTTCCACGTAGCGCTCGAGGACGAGCGGGTCGCGATAGGGCGGGCGCTCGCGCCATTGAGCGATGGTGAATTGCGGGTGGAGGCGGATGACCTCCCGCGCCGCCGCCTGCGCTTCGCGCATCATCCACTCCCGATACACGGCAGCGTCGAGAGCTGATACATCGGCAAAACCGGTTCGGGCAGCGTAGTCAGCGATGTCGTCGGGCGGCCGAGCCGTTTTTCGAAATACGAAAGCCTCAGCGCCGGGCCGCGAAGGGGGCGGACCCAATGACCGGTCAAGCGTAACGCAACGAGCGAGCGCAGACCAGACCGCAGAGGTGTCGCTCCTGATGCGCGGTTCGTGTCCGCGCGAGAAGGACGCGCGAACTTCAGGGCTTGTCGATTGCGCGCCCGCTACTCCGGCGCCGCGGTCAGCGGCTCGAGCGGCGCGGCGATTGTTCCGCGCGTAAGGTCGCGGGTGAACATGGCGAGGCCCTTCGGTTCGTTGCCGTTGGGATGCACCAGCACGATCGAGCCTTTTTCCGGCTGCTGCCCCTTGGCCAGCCAGGCGTCGGCGCCCAGCGTCACCAGATGGAACCGGCTCACCGCTTGCATCAAGGGATCGCTCGAGACGAGTCCGGGGAAGCGGAAGAACAGCGACGGCGTCTCGCCGTTGGCGATGAGAAGGCGCTCGGTGTCGAGGATCTCCGCCTCCGGGTCGACGCCCTTGGTCAAAAGGAAGTTCGCCGCAAGAGGCAGTCTGGCCAGGTAGGGGTGGTGGTAGGTGTGATCGACCCACAAGATATCGAGCGCGCCGGAATTGCGCTGATCAATGAGCCAGCGGAAATCGTCGAAGTGATGGATGAGCCAGAGCCCCGAAATCCCAAGGGCGACGGACGCGTGCGGGCTCGCCGTTTCAAGCCGGGTGAAAAAGACCCGGTCGAGCGGCCGTTTGCTCGGGCAGAGATCGCCGGTGACGAAATCGCCCGGCGCCGCCCCATGGGTGAGCCCGGCGTTCTGAAGAAAACCGCGGTGGATGAGGCCCGGCGCCTCGGCCGATTCGCTGATCGCGCGGCCCATGCGGGTCGACTTGAGCTCGGCCTCGCTCATTTCGCTGCAGGTCCAGCAGGCGGCGCGCTCGAGCCGGGTCGTCAGCGCCTCCGGATCGGCGAGCAAGGCGAGCTTCTGGCCGGCAACGGTCATCTCGCGGATCGCCACCGCTTTGCGGCCGTCGGCGGCGAGGCAAGCCTTCAACACCGGCTGATAGTCGCCGACCGTCGCCGGGCTCTGAAGCCGCGCCGTCAGCGCTGGCGCGAATGCGCAATCGGCAGCCCGCGCCGCGCCGGCAAGGGCCGCCCAGGCGGCGAGCGTCATCATAAGAAGGCGTGGGAAGGCGGGCAAAGGCGAAAGGTTCGTTCCGTGCGGCCGAAGGCGGCTCCTTCTACCGAAACTCGGCGGGCGCGGCTAGAGCCGGCCGCGGGTATTGTGAACGCGCCGGCGCTCACCTTCGTCTCGGCCCTCGCGTCGAGCGCGGCCGCTCCGGCGCGCCGGCGGCGGTGAGTAGCTTGCGGAACTCGTCCCGCTTCTCGTGGATCGATGCGATCACCAGGCCCATCGGGACGCCGAGATCGACCAGCACCGCCTCCGACAGTTGCAGGCTTGCCTCGATCGTCTCGGGGACCGCGTCCGTCACGCCGAGCCGATAGAGCGCGCGAGCGTGGTTGGCGTCGCGCGCGCGGGCGACGAGCGTTACCTCGGGCCGCAAGCGGCGCGTCGTCTCGACCACCGCTTCGTTGGCGGCGGTCGAATCCATGGTGACGACGACCGCGCGCGCAGTCTCGAGCCCGCAGTGGCGCAGATATTCGGGCCGCGCGGCGTCGCCGTAATAGACCGGCTTGCCGTCGGAGCGGGCCCTGGTCGTCACCCGCGCGTCCGAATCTACAGCGATGAACGGGATCGAGTGCCGGTCCAGCATGTCGCCGATCAGCGCGCCGACGCGGCCATAGCCGACGATGATCACCCGGGAGTCCTCGCTCTCCGGCGGGATTTCCGGAGCCCCCTTGTCCGCAGCCGCCCGCAGCGGCAAGCCAATGCGCGCCCCGAGCTTGGCCAGCCCCGGAATCGCGAGCATCGATATCGCCACCGCGCTGATGAGCGTCGTCGCCAGCCCGCGATCGATGAGGCCGCCGGCAAGCGCAGCGCCGATCATGACGAAGCCGAACTCCCCGCCCGGCCCGAGCAACAGGGACATTTCGGCGGCCACGCCGGGCGGCAGCCGGAACGCGCGCGCCAGCCCGAACAGCGTGAGGCCCTTCGCCGCCGCCAACGCCGCAGCAAGGCCGAGGATGAGGCCAGGCCGGGCAGCGATGAACGCGGGATTGATCCCGGCGCCGACCGAAACGAAATAGAGCCCGAGGAGCAAGCCGCGGAACGGCTCGATCGTCACTTCGATCTCGCGCCGATATTCGGTTTCGGCCAGCAGGAGGCCCGCCACAAAGGCGCCAAGCGCCATCGACAGATGGCTCGCCGCGGCGGCCAGTCCATCGCCCAGCACCACCAGCAGACACGCCGCCATGAAGAATTCCGGGCTCTTCGTTTCGGCGACGAAATGGAAAAAGGGCCTGAGCGCGAGGCGGCCAAACACGACCAGCGCGACCAGCCCCAATCCAGCGGGGGCCAGCGCGCCGACGAGCTCCCAGCCCAGTCCGCCCTGGCCCCCGGCCGAGAATGCGCCCGTCATGACCAAGAGCGGCGCGACCGCCAGATCCTGAAACAGCAATACCGCGAAGCTCGCCCGGCCGGCGCCGGTGTGAAGCCGTTTGCTCTCGACCAGCATTGGGATGACGATCGCGGTCGATGACATGGTGAGGGCCGCGCCGACAGTCAGCGCCGAGGGCGGAGCGAGACCGAGGCCCCAGGCGACGCCGCTCAAGATCAGCGCCGTGACGACGACCTGCGCCAGCCCGAGTCCGAACACCAGCCGGCGCATGCGGCGCAATCGTTCGAACGACAGTTCGAGCCCCATGGTGAACAGGAGCGCGACGACGCCGAAGGCGGCGATGCGGTCGATCGCCTCGACGTTGATCGCCAGCGCGTTGAGCCAGGGCGCTTTCAGGTCGAGCGAGCCGAGGCCGTAGGGCCCGAGCGCGAGGCCCGCGAGCAGATAGCCCAGCACCGGACTGACGTGCAGCCGGAAGAACAGCGGCGCGATCACGCCCGCCGTCACCAGGAACAGCAGGGTCTCCTTATAGACCGACAGGTCAATTGGCGCGTTCACTCGGGCTCCGTCGCGGCCGGAGGCTCGTCATTCCGACCAGCCTAGTCGATTCCCGCGCGAGCGCGAGCCTCGCCCCAAAGCCGTGCGGCGTGCTAAGGGCGGAGGCGTCGAATTCCTGGAGAGCGCAATGCCGCTTTATTCCCTCAACGACGAAACGGCCGCGATCATGACGCTCGCGCCGGTCATCCCGGTTCTGACGGTCGCGAGCGTCGAGGATGGCGTCGGGCAGGCGAAGGCGCTGGTCGCCGGCGGCCTCTACGCAATCGAAGTGACGTTGCGCACGCCCCCGGCGCTGGCGGCGATCCGGGAGATCGCCAAAAGCGTGCCCGGCGCGGTCGTCGGCGCGGGCACGATCGTGTCGGTCGAGCAGATCGACGAGGCGATCGCGGCCGGGGCGCGGTTTCTGGTCAGTCCCGGCGCCTCCGCAGCGCTCGCCAAGGCCGCAGCGCAATCGCCGGCGCCATTCCTGCCGGGCTGCGCGACCGCGTCCGAGGCAATGGCGCTCAGGGAGCTCGGCTTTCGCGCGCTGAAGCTCTTTCCCGCCGAAGCGGTCGGCGGCGCGAGGCTGCTCGCATCGCTAGCCGCGCCCCTGCCCGATCTCAGCTTCTGCCCGACCGGCGGCATCGATCTCGCGAAGGCGCCCGACTATCTCAAGCTGCCGAATGTGCCGTGCGTCGGCGGATCATGGATGTTGCCGAAGGCGGCGCTCGGGCGCGGCGACTACGCCGAAGTGGAGAAGCTGGCGCGCGAGACGGCTCGCCTCGCGCGAGCACCCGCTTGACGGGCATGCCAAGGCATTAACGGGAACAGTTCGCGAGTGCGTCCGCTACTCTACGCAGCCTTGGCTTGCGCTTCTGCGCGCTTCTTGGCGATCTCGCGCTTCAATGCGACCGCCGTATCGGAGAGTTCCGACGCATCCGCCTTGGCGAGGAAGTCGTCGAGGCCGCCGCGATGCTCGACGGAACGCAGAGCCGCCGCGCTGATCCGAAGCCGAACCGCACGCTCCAGCGTGTCGGAGATCAGCGTGACCTGAACGAGATTGGGCAAGAAGCGGGTGCGCGTCTTGCGGTTGGAATGGCTGACTTTGTTGCCGGATTGAACGGCCTTGCCCGTCAGCTCGCAGCGGCGTGACATCGCACAATGATCCTTTAAACGAAAAGCCTCAGGACGCGATCCGACAAACACAAAGCGGGCCGCTCCCCTGAAGAAGCGTCCCGCCGCAGTACGGCCCCGACCGATGGGAAGGCGGGTCTATAAGGGAGGGGCTTTTCGGCGTCAAGCTCGGTCCTGCTCGACACAGCGCCGTCCGGCCTCTACCTTCGCCGAATGCGTCAGGGACAGGCAAGCCGCACCGCGATCGGCGCGGCCGGACATAGGGCCGCCCATCAGGTTCTCGAGCGCGGGATCGTCTTCGCCGACCCGCTCGCGCTCGCGATCCTCGGGCAGGACGCCGACGAGGCGATCGCGCTGGCCAAGGAGAAACCCGAGCGGCGGCCGTTGCGCTTCTTCATCGCCATGCGCAGCCGCTTCGCCGAAGATATGGCCAGTCGCGCGATGGCTAAGGGCGTGCGGCAAATCCTCGTCCTCGGCGCGGGCCTCGACACCTTCGCCTATCGGGTTCAGGGGGCCAAGAATCTGAAGGTCTTCGAACTGGATCATCCCGCGACCCAACGCGACAAGCGGCGGCGGCTGGCTGACGCGGGAATCGCGGAACCGGGGCATGTCGCCTATGTCGCGCACGATTTCGAGCACGGCGGCATGACCGAGGCCCTGAAGGCGGCGGGGCTGAAGCCGAGCCAGCGAACCTTCGTGCTTTGGTTGGGCGTCACCCCCTATCTGACCGAGGACTCAGTGTTTGCGACGCTTGGCGAACTGGCTGAGCTTCCCGGCGGGGTGGAAGTCGTGTTCGACTACGCCAATCCGCCGCACACGATCGAGCAGACGGCGACGCAGGCTTTTCATCGCGCCATGGCCGAGAGTGTCGCGGCCAGCGGCGAACCGTTTCGCTGCTATTTTGAAACTGACGATCTGCACGCCAGGACGCGCAAGCTCGGTTTCAGCGAGATCGAAGATCTCGACCGCGCGGCGCTTGCCAGCCGCTATCTTCCTCACCTTCCCGTCACTCCCCGGCCGGGGCCGGGCGGCCACGTGGTGCGACTGGCGACGGGGTAGGACACGTCTTTCGACTACCTGTCCGGCAGAGAGTGCGGTGAGGGCCCTTCAGGTTTGCGGCTGTGGCTCGAGCCCGCCGGCCTCCGGTCCGATCGGCCTCGGCTTGCCGGTCGACGGCACGGCGGCGCGTGGAGCGGCCGGCGGCTCACGGTCCGTCGCCGATTCCCGCACCGGGCGCACCCCCTGCAACAGGCCGATGATCTCGTCGCCGGTCAGCGTCTCAAACTCCATGAGCCCCTCGGCGAGCGTCTGGAGGTCCGCGCGCCGCTCGGTGAGGATCCGCGTCGCGGTTTCGTGCGCCTCAAGCACCAGACGGCGCACTTCCTGGTCGATCGTCTCCGCGGTCGCTTCCGAAATGTTCTGCTGCCGGCCCAGCGAATAACCGAGGAACACCTCGTCCTGGTTCTCGCCGTACATGACCGTGCCAAGCTTGTCGGAAAAGCCGAGGCGGGTCACCATGGCGCGGGCGATCTTGGTCACCTGCTGGATGTCGCCAGCGGCGCCGGAAGTCACCTTGTCCTTGCCGAACATCAATTCCTCGGCGACGCGGCCGCCCATCGACATCGCCAGCATCGCGATAAGCTGCTCGTAGCTTTGCGAGATCTGGTCGCGTTCTGGCAGCGACTGCACCATGCCGAGCGCGCGGCCGCGCGGGATGATCGTCGCCTTGTGGATCGGCGTTGAGGCCGGCATCGAGACCGAGACGAGCGCGTGACCGGCCTCGTGATAGGCGGTCAACCGCTTTTCCTCTTCGGTCATGATGAGCGTGCGCCGTTCCGCGCCCATCATGATCTTGTCGCGCGAATCCTCGAATTCCTGCCGGGTGACGACGCGTTTTCCCCGCCGGGCGGCGAGCAGCGCCGCATCGTTGACGAGATTCATCAAATCGGCGCCCGAAAAGCCCGGCGTTCCCCGCGCGACAACTTTGAGGTCGACGTCGGGCCCAAGCGGGACCTTGCGCACATGCACTCTCAGGATCTTCTCGCGGCCGATGAAATCGGGGTTCGAGATCACGATCTGACGGTCGAAGCGGCCAGGCCTCAACAGCGCCGGGTCGAGCACGTCAGGC
>JBAUXQ010000597.1:0-5098 GCA_049584355.1 Roseiarcus sp.
CCTGAAGAGCTCAAGACCGCTGCGCCATTCGCGCCGAATGGCCCGCTGCTGCCGATCGAGTTCTGCCGGGTTGCGAAAGACGGACGCCTCACACTCGCGATCGACGAGACCTTCGGCGATGTCTGCACCACCTATTCCGCTCCCAGCGCGCTCCAAACTCTCGACGCGGCGATTGAGAACCTGCGCAAGCGGGAAGGGACCATCGCGTCGGAGATTGGTTTTGTCGAACCCGCTTCCGGCAGGCAAAGCGACGTCGCGATGGAGCGCCATCCGCAGGTCGTGGCGACAATCGCCGCCTGGGCGGAGTCGGCCGGCTACGACGCCGCGATCTGGACTGCGCTCGAGAGCAATTTCGATGAATGGGGCAAGGCCGGCGAGCCGTTTTCCGTCACCGCGGCGATCCGCTATCTCGAAGCGCTGAACGCAAAGGACCCCGCCGCATTCGCGCGCGCGCTCGCCTATATCCGCAACGCGCCGCCCGAAGTCGAGACGCCGGTGCGCGACGCAGTCGCGAAGCGCTGGCCCGCGTGACCTGATCACTTGCCGCGCCAGGCAAAATCCGCATTTCCAGGCCAGCATCGCCCAGGCCGCTACCGCGCCGTTAGGCCCGTTGGCCAGGCTCGGCTGGAAGCTGGAATCCTCGGCCTCGCGCAATGTCATCCCGAAGCGCAGTTTGGGGTTGTGACGATTGGCCATGCGTCCTCCTCGCAGGGTCGGCCCTGATCCGCTGCCAGCCCAAGGCGGCGATCGGACGACCTTGGGTCGGGGTCTTCGCGGCGCCAGTTCGGTTATCGTGAAAGTGGACTTTCCGGAACTTCAGCGAGTTCGGTGGTTATTGTACCCGAAGCCGGTTGCGGCTGTGTCCCACGTCACAATTCGTTCGCCCAAAGTGTAAGCGGTGCGGCCTCGCCCAGTCGGGCCGGCGCGCCGGCCAAAATCTGATACGTCGCAATAACTTCGCCCGATTTGGGTCGTAGTGTCGATGTGTCGCAACGAAGGAGGCGACAATGTCATATTTTACGATGCTCGGCGCCAATCCGCGTCCTCCGCCGGAGCCGCGCAAGACGAACATCCTCAGTCGAATACGCGGGCTTCGCTTGCCGGAGATTGAACCCGACGAGGAGCGATCCCAGGAGGCAATGCTGCATTGGCGAGACCCGGTCGAGCGGTCGCGCGCCCTTCACCGTCGGAACCACACCCTGGTCGACGATAATCCGGCCTCGGGTTGACGGGCTACGGTCGGCGCCGTCAGTCATTTCCGGCAGATATTCGCGCTCCGATGCGAAAAAGGAGCCGCCATGTCGCTCACGGTGCATGCGCTCGACCATCTGGTGGTGAATGTCTCCGACGTCGAAGTCTCGGCGGCATGGTATGCGCGGGTGCTGGGCATGGCGCGGATGGACGCTGCGCCCGAGGACGGCAAGCCGCCGCGAACCGAGATGCGATTCGGCCAGCTGAAGATCAACCTGCGGCCCATCGCCGCGGCCAAGGCGGATTGGTTCACCGCCGACCACGAGGCGGCCGGCAGCGACGACCTCTGCTTCCTGACCGCCTCGACGCCCGACGAAGTCGTCCGGCATTTGAAGTCCGAGGGCGTCGCGATCGTCGCCGGTCCTGGTCCCAGAAGAGGCGCCCGCGGCACGCTGACGTCGGTCTATTGCCGCGACCCCGATGGCAGCCTGATCGAGATCGCGTCCTACCAGGACGGCTAGAGAATGGCTCGATTGGGCGAAAACGTAACCGGAACGAGGGCCCGACGACTCCCGGATGCAGTGTCGCCCTAACGGCTTCGAAAGACGGGTGTTTTCCGACGCCTGATGGCTCTCGCCATGAGCGTCATGCGCCGGCCGGGTGGCGCCCGCGCTCACTTGCCGACCAAGCCGTCGAACGGATAGTCGAGCGTCCTTGCAGACCACTCGAAGCCCCGACCTGTCTCACTTGAGCGTCGAAAAGCTTGAAGTCTTCGAGCGTGCGCTTCAAAAGTCGCTCGCTTGATAGCTTCCCCTTGCCGAGAGACTCGGATGCCGCTTCGAATCGAGGACTACGCCGTCATTGGGAACAGCGAGACGGTGGCGTTGGTCGGGCGCGACGGCTCGATCGACTGGCTATGCCTGCCCCGTTTCGACAGCAGCGCGTGTTTTTGCGCCCTTCTTGGCAGCCCGGAGCATGGAAGGTGGCTGATCGCGCCGGCGCGAAACGACATTCGGATCACGCGGCGATACCTCGGCGACACTCTGATCCTCGAAACAATCTTCACGACGGCGAGCGGGTCGGCCTCTCTGATCGACTTCATGTATCGGCGCGACGGGGCGTCAGAGCTGGTCCGCATCGTCAGGGGCCTTCAGGGCCGAGTTTCCATGCGGACCGAGCTCATCGTGCGGTTCGATTACGGCTCCATTGTGCCGTGGGTATCTCAGCAGGAGGATGGGCGGCTTCAATTCATCGCCGGCCCGGACAGGTTGCTGCTCGACAGCCCGGTTCCGACGGGCGGAGAGGATTTTCGCACCGTCGGCGATTTCACCGTCGGCGAGGGCGAAGAGGCAAGCTTCGTTCTCAACTGGTCGCGGTCGTTTCGCGCCGCTCCTCCGCCGCTGTCAGGGGCGGAACTGGGGGAGGCGCGCAGACAAGTCGACTCCTACTGGACTGGATGGGCGACCGCTTTCAAGCCGCCGGAACGTTGGGGCGACGCCGTTCTTCGCTCGCTTTTGACGTTGAAGGCGCTCGCGCACTGGGAGACCGGCGGCATTGTCGCCGCCGGCACGACGTCGCTGCCCGAAAAGCTGGGCGGCCCGCGCAATTGGGATTATCGATACTGCTGGCTTCGGGACGCGACGTTCACCCTTTATGCGCTGATCGGGGCTGGCTTTCTCGACGAGGCCAAGGCGTGGCACGAATGGCTCCTGCGCGCGGTGGCTGGGGCGCCAGACGACCTGCAGATTGTCTACGGCGTCGCGGGCGAGCGACGGCTTGAGGAATATGAAATTCCCTGGCTGCCGGGCTACGAAGGCTCGACTCCGGTCCGACTCGGCAACGGGGCGGTCAAGCAGCTCCAACTCGACGTCTACGGCGAAGTGCTCGACGCCTTTTACGTCGCGCGCTGCGCCGGTCTCTCCACCAGCGAGGCGACCTGGGCGTTGGAGCGCTCGCTGATCTCGCACCTCGAGAAAATCTGGCGAGAGCCTGACGAGGGCATCTGGGAAGTGCGAGGCGGTCCGCGCCACTTCACGCATTCGAAGGTCATGGCATGGGTCGCGTTCGATCGCGCGGTGCGCTCAATCGAGGAATTCGGGCTCGATGGGCCCGTCGAGCGGTGGCGAGAGACTCGGTCTTCGATTCATCAGCAAGTGTGCGAGCGCGGGTACGACCCCAAGCAAGACGCGTTCATCCAATCTTTCGGCGATGCGACACTGGACGCGAGTCTGCTCCTCATCCCCATCGTCGGCTTCTTGCCGCCTGACGATCCGCGCGTCCGGGGCACCGTCGCGGCAATTGAACGCACGCTCCTTCGCGACGGATTTGTCATGCGCTATGATACCGGCGCAGGCGTGGACGGCTTGCCGCCCGGCGAAGGCGCTTTCCTCGCCTGCAGCTTCTGGCTCGTCGACAACTATGTGCTGCTGGGGCGGTACGACGAGGCGTCAGTCCTGTTCGAGCGCCTGCTGGCGTTGCGCAACGACGTCGGCTTGCTCGCGGAGCAATACGATCCTCACGGCCGCCGTCAGCTTGGCAACTTCCCGCAGGCCTTCTCGCATTTGGCGCTGATCAATTCCGCGCACGGCCTCAACACGACCAAGGGAGCGGCCCACCTGCGCTCCGGCGGATCCGCGCCCTTTCAGCCAGCGCCAAAGGCGAGCGCGGACAAAACCTAGTCTGGCCACTTCGATCGAACACCCCGGGCGCGTGCAATAGGGTCACTTGCCCACGACCGCGTCGAACCAGGCGATCAGGTCGCGCGTGACTTCCTCGCGGTTGGTCTCGTTCAGCGTCTCGTGTCTCGCGCCCTGATAGATGCGGGTCGTAAGCCTGGTGAAGCCCGCGCTCTTCAGCGCGTCGATGAGGCCCTGGATGTTGGCCCCGACCGGATCGCGCTCGCCGGAAAAGACGTAGATCGGCAGATCCTTGCGGATGCGAGCGAGGCTTTGCGGGCTTGACAGCGAGGGGAGCGCGTCGAGGACGTCGATGGCGAGCTGGGTCGAGAAGGGGAAGCCGCAGTACGGATCGGCGACATAGGCGTCGACTTCCTTCTCGTCGCGTGTGAGCCAGTCGAACTCGGTGCGCGCCGGCGCGAACGGCTTGTTGTAGGCGCCGAACCACATCTGGCCGATGAGCTGGCTCTTGCCGCGCTTGCCGAGTCTCAGCCGCTCCGCGCGCGCGATCAGGCGCCCGAGCGCCGCAATCGCCGGCGGCTTGCCGCTCGAGCCGGAATAGACCGCGCCGGCGAGCGCATCCGAATGCTCGGCGACGAACCCTTGCCCGAGGAACGACCCGAGCGAATGGCCGAGGAAGATGATCGGAACGCCAGGCTGCTCCTTGGCGATCAGCCGGTTCATGGTCCAGAAATCGCCGACGACTTTTCCCCATCCGCCGTCGTCGGCGAAATGGCCGAGGTCGGCGGGCGCCGCCTTCGGCCCGTGGCCACGATGGTCGTTCGTATAAACCGCATAGCCCGCGGCGTTGAGCGCCGCGGCGAGGCGGGCGTAACGGGCGCTGTGCTCGGCGAGGCCGTGGGCGATTTGCACCACCGCCCGCGGCCGCCCTTCCGGCAGCCAGCGCCGGGCCAAAAGGCTCTGCCCGTCGTCGGTGCGAAGCTCGAACTCGCTCCCCGGCATTCCCGCCCCGCTCGCTCTCTCCCGGCCTTCGAATGCGCGGGATGGTCCATGGAATCTGACGCGGATCTTGAACCCCCGTCAAGCGGCCGGCTTGGTCCAATTCGACCCCGTGGGGCCAGGCGAAATTTCCTCCTCGCCGAATCATCCGCGATCGGTTAGGTGTGAAGCCCCATGGCGCGGTTTATCTTCATCACCGGCGGCGTGGTTTCCTCGCTTGGCAAGGGTCTGGCTTCGGCGGCTCTCGGCGCGCTCCTGCAGGCGCGCGGCTA
>JBAUXQ010000598.1:0-11221 GCA_049584355.1 Roseiarcus sp.
CGTCAGTGACGCCGGGATCGTCGATGGCGAGCGTCGCCGGAAAGATGCGGTCGCCACAAACAGCGTGAGGGTAGGCGGGCGAGAGCCACAGCGCCGTGGCGGCGGCGCAGAGCACGCCCGCGCTCGAGCGGATTCTAGGGGTGTGCATGGAAGAAAGTCCTCGAGTCTGAAGGAGTGCGAGCGCGCGCCCGAAGGCGCGCGCGGCGAACAATCGTCAGACGGAGAGGGGCGGGGCGCGGGCGCGGTTGCGCTGAGCCGGGCAGGGGGAGAAGGCGCCGAATTGAGGCGCAGCGCCTATCGTGTGGCGGCCTGTGTCGGCCCGCCGCGGCAGGTTCGGGGCGTCGGGTGGAACGAACGCCGCCGCCTGGGCGACAAACCGGCACAGCGGACATTGGTCGTCGCAATGATTGCACGGCGCCTGCGGCGACGGCGCGCCCTTGCCGTCGATATGGGCGCAGAAGCCCGCGGCGTCGCCGAAAATCGCCTTGAGATCGGCGGCGATCGCAGCGGTGTTGGAGCCTGCCATAGCTGGCCCGGCCAGCGCCTGCTGGTAGGGCATGGCGACCAACTGGACGACAAGCGAAAGCGTAACGAGGAAGGCGGTCAGGGCCGACCGGAAGGACGCAAGGCCCCGCCGCGCGCGTCGCGTTCCAAGCGCTGATTTCCGGCGCGCGAGGCCCACCAGAACACCCTCCGACACCGCCATTAGGTAGCCGAATGCAGCGGTGGGCGCAATTGGCTCCGGTGGCGCGCGCGCCCCGAAACAATCCTTCATTGAAAGTGACTTGTGCGCCGGCCGACCCGGGGCCTAACCGTTGTCCGGCTCGATTCGGACATAGAGGGACATTTCTTCGATGTGCGGCATTGTCGGCGTCTTGGGCCGCGGTCCGGTCGCCGGGCCGATCGTGGATGCGCTCAAACGGCTCGAATACCGCGGCTATGATTCAGCCGGCGTCGCGACGCTCGAACACGGCCGGCTCGAGCGGCGGCGCGCCGAGGGCAAGCTCAAGAACCTCGAGGCTAAACTCGCCGCCGAGCCGCTCGCCGGCGCGATCGGTATCGGACATACGCGCTGGGCGACCCACGGCAAGCCGACGGTCGCGAACGCCCATCCGCACGCTTCGCCCCGGCTCGCCGTCGTCCACAACGGCATCATCGAGAACTTCAAGGCGCTGCGCGAGGAGCTTGCCGCCAAGGGATACCATTTCGCCACCGAGACCGATTCCGAGATCGCCGCGTTTGCGGTCGAGGACGAGCTGGCTCGCGGCAATACGCCCGAGCAGGCGGTGCACGCGGCGCTCGGCCGGCTGCGCGGCGCGTTCGCGCTCGTCTATCTGTTCGCGGGCGAGGACGACCTCCTGATCGGCGCGCGGCAGGGCGCGCCGCTCGCGATCGGCTACGGCGACGGCGAGATGTTTCTGGGCTCCGACGCGCTCGCGCTCGCCCCGTTCACCGATCGCATCTCCTATCTCGAGGAGGGCGACTGGGCAGTCGTGACGCGCGAAGGCGCCGACATTCGCGACCGCGACGGCAAACGGGTCAAGCGCCGCATCCAGCGGAGCCCTCCTGGAAGCCTGCTGGCGGAGAAGGGCAACTATCGTCACTTCATGGCCAAGGAGATCCACGAGCAGCCCGAGGTCGTCGGGCATACCCTCGCCCATTACGTCGACATGGCGGCGATGCGGCTCAAGCCATTCGCCTGGCCGGTCGAGCCGACGAAGCTTGCGCGAGTCACGATCGTCGCCTGCGGCACCGCCTATATGGCCGGGCTCACGGCCAAATATTGGATCGAGCGGTTCGCGCGCCTCCCGGTCGAGATCGATGTCGCCTCGGAATACCGCTATCGCGAGGCGCCGGTCGACGACGGGGGCTTGACGATCGTCGTCTCCCAATCGGGCGAGACGGCCGACACGCTCGCTTCGCTGCGCTACGTGCAGGAGAGAGGATCGAAGACGGTCGGCGTCGTCAACGTGCCGGACTCGAGCGTCGCCCGTCTGACCGACGCCCTCGCGCCGACGCTCGCCGGCCCCGAGATCGGGGTCGCCTCGACCAAGGCTTTCACCTGCCAGCTCGCCGCGCTGGCCGCTCTCGCCATCGGCCTCGGCAAAGCGCGCGGCGTCATCGACGAGGCCGCCGAGGCGGCCCTGGTCGGCGAGCTTGTCGCGACGCCCGGCCTCCTCGCCGAGGCGCTGAAGCTCGAGCCCGCCGCCGAGAAGCTCGCGCAGGCGGTCGCTCGCGCGCGCGACGTGCTCTACCTCGGCCGAGGCACTTCCTATCCGCTGGCGCTCGAAGGCGCGCTCAAGCTCAAGGAATTGAGCTACATCCATGCCGAAGGCTATGCGGCGGGCGAACTGAAGCACGGGCCGATCGCGCTCATCGACGAAGCGATGCCGGTGATCGTCATCGCGCCGCGCGACCCAGTGTTCGAGAAGATCGTGTCCAACATGCAGGAGGTCGCGGCGCGCGGCGGGCGCATCGTGCTGATCGGCGAAAAGCGCGCCGCCGAGGAAGCCGCGGTCACAATCGAGCACTTCCTCGCCATGCCCGACATGAGCGCCAATTTCGCCCCGATCGTCTACGCCGCGCCGATCCAGATGCTCGCCTATCACACCGCCGTCATCATGGGGAAGGACGCCGACCAGCCGCGCAACCTGGCGAAATCGGTGACGGTGGAGTAGGGCGCAGCTTTCGTCCGCCTTGCAACCTCCTGCGAGAGTCGCCATCTTGCCGCGCGCGAAGCGCCGAGACACTCATGGCCGATTCCTTCCCGCCCTCGCTCCACCGCTCGCTCGCCCAGCGGCTTCGCGCGTGGTTCTTCACCGGACTCATCGTGTTCGGCCCCGTCGCGGTCACTGCCTATATCGCCTGGTGGGCGATCGACACCGTCGACAATTGGGTCAGGCCCTGGTTTCCGCGGAGCCTCTCGCCGGACGGCTATCTTCCGTTCCACGTTCCGGGCTTTGGCGTCGTCATCGCCGTCGTCGGCCTGACTTTGCTCGGATTCCTGACCGCCAATTTCATCGGCCGTTCGCTGGTCAGGTTCGGCGAGGCGATGCTCGACCGGACGCCGCTGGTCAGGGGCGTCTATAAGGGCTTCAAGCAGGTGTTCGAGACGATTTTCAGCCAGTCGGGCAGCCAATTCCGCAAGGTCGGACTGGTCGAGTTTCCGGTCAAGGGCAGCTGGTCGATCGTTTTCGTTTCGTCGGCGCCGGGCGAGATCGTCGCCGCCGCCCTGCCGGGAAAGAAGCCGATGATCTCGGTGTTCATGCCCTGCACGCCGAACCCGACCACCGGATTCTTCTTCTACATCGCGGCCGACGAGGTCCTCGAATTGCCGATCTCGGCCGACGACGCCGCGAAGCTCATCATGTCGGCGGGCCTCATCCAGCCGCAGGGCCAGGCGGCGCTCGCCGCGATGGCGGAAGCAGCGAAGCTCGATAAGCCGCACGTGGAAACCCAGGCATGAGGCTCTAGGCAGCCCCGAACAGGCGGCGAGGCGGCGTCGGCTGTTTGCCGCCCGGTGCGCCGCGCGAACGCTCCACCGCTTTGGGCGCTGTCAGAGGGCGAAAGCTATGCTAATGAGGCGCCGGGCGCGGAATATCGCCGCCGACTCGCCCTTTGGCCGCGCGCTTTACGCGCGCCGCGGGATTCGGCCTTGAATTCATAGGACACACATGGCGCAACTGCCTCAATTCGACCTTCCCGAACTCAAACGCCGCATGCAGGCCGCCCATGCGACCCTGAAGCACGAACTGGGCGGGCTGCGCACCGGCCGGGCGAGCGCAAGCCTGCTCGAACCAGTGCAGGTCGAGGCCTACGGCCAACGGATGCCGATCAACCAGGTGGCGACGATCAGCGTTCCCGAGCCGCGAGCGCTTTCGGTCTCGGTATGGGACAAGAGCATGGTGCAGGCGGTCGACAAGGCGATCCGCGACGCCAATCTCGGCTTGAGCCCCACCGTCGAGGGCGCGGTCCTCCGCATCCGCATTCCGGAATTAAACGAGCAGCGGCGCAAGGAAATGGTCAAGATCGCGCACAAATATAGCGAGGACGCGCGGGTTGCGGTGCGGCACGTGCGCCGCGACGGCTTCGACATCCTCAAGAAGCTCTTGAAGGAGCACGCGATCAGCGAGGACGACGAAAAGCACCAGGAGGCGGAAGTGCAAAAGGCGACCGATCAGGCCATTCACGAGATCGATGCCTCCCTCGCCACTAAGGAAAAGGAAATCATGCAGGTCTAGGCGATCGTACCCATTGTCCGAGGCCATCATGCATTATTCCCGACCCAATCTTAATCCCAGAACGGCTCGAAAGCCGGCCCACGTCGCTATCATCATGGACGGCAACGGCCGCTGGGCGCAGGCGCGCGGGCTGCCGCGGTTCGAAGGCCATCGGCGGGGCGTCGAGGCGGTCCGCCGGGCCGTCCGCTCGGCGATCGAGCACAACGTGCAGTTCCTGACGATCTATAGCTTTTCATCGGAGAACTGGAACCGGCCGCCAGAGGAAGTGGCGATGCTGATGGGCCTCCTCAAGCGGTTCATCCGCAACGACCTCGCCGAGCTGAACGCCAACGGCGTCAAAGTGCGAATCATCGGCGAGCGGGACAATCTGGCGCCCGACATCGTGGCGCTCATCGATGAGGCGGAGATGCTGACGTCCGGCAATCTGGGGCTTACGCTGACGGTGGCTTTCAATTATGGCGCCCGGCAGGAGATCGTCGAGGCGGCGCGGCGCCTCGCGATCGACGTTCGTGACGGGCGCCTCGACGCCCAGGCGATCGGGCAGGACGATCTGGCCGACCGGCTCGACACCGCCGGACTTCCCGATCCCGATCTCGTCATCCGCACCTCCGGCGAGATGCGCCTGTCGAATTTCCTGCTCTGGCAGACGGCCTATGCCGAATTCGTCTTCCTGCCGATCTTGTGGCCTGATTTCGACGACGCGGCTTTCGTCTCCGCGCTCGATCAGTATGCGGCGCGCGAGCGTCGGTTCGGCGCTCTCGTCGAGCCGGCCGCCGTCAAGTCGGCGTCGTGAGGGGATGGGCATGACGGCGAGCGACGATGGCCCGGCGACCGGATCGGCGCCGCAACGGTTCGGGCCGGATCTTTGGCCACGGGTGGCGGCGGCGGTGGCGATGGGGAGCGTCGCGCTGGCGGCGACGTGGATCGGCGGCTTCCTGTTCGCGGCGTTCTGGTGGCTCGCCTCGATTGTCGTATTGTGGGAATGGCAGCGGCTGGTCGGCGGGGAGCGGCTTATCGTCGCGCGGGTCGTCGCCGGCGCCGTTGCTCTGGCGCTTGCTGCGCTGTCGGCGCTGCACGATTCGATTGCAGGCGTCGTCGCGGCGCTCGTTCTCGGCGCGGCCGCGGTCGGCTGGATCGCCGGAGGGCGGCAGGGGATCTGGGCGGCTGCGGGCGTGCTCTATGCCGGCGCGCTCGTCGCCGGCGTCGGGCTGCTCAGGGTCTCTCCGAGCTTCGGCATGGCCTCGATCCTGTGGCTGTTCGCGGTTGTTTGGGGAGCCGACATCGCCGCCTATTTCGCCGGCCGCCTGATCGGCGGCCCACGGTTGTGGCCAAGGGTCTCGCCGGGCAAGACGTGGGCGGGGGCGATCGTCGGCGCGTTCGCCGGGGCGGTCCTCGGCCTCATGCTGGCGGCATGGACGAACCGCCTGGCGGCGCTGTTCTGGCTCGGCCTCGCGACGGCGATTGTGTCCGAACTTGGCGATTTGTTCGAATCCGCGCTCAAGCGGCGTTTCGGCGTCAAGGATTCGAGCGGCCTCATTCCCGGCCATGGCGGATTGATGGATCGGCTCGACGCGTTCACCGCGGCGTCTTTTTTCGCCGCGGTCGTCGCTATTCTGCACCCTAAGTGCGCCTACATCGCGAGCGGACTGTTTCAATGGTGAGCATATCCCAAATCGCGCCCTCCGCTCCGCTCCGATCGCGCAAGCGCGCGCCCGCCTCGCCGCGCAAACGCTTGGCGATTCTGGGCGCAACAGGTTCGATCGGACGCTCGTGCGCGCAAGTCATCGCCGCCGCGCCCGACCGGTTCTCGGTCGTCTCGGTCGCGGGCGGCCGCGACGGAGCGGCGCTGGCGAAATGCGCAATCGAGCTTAAGGCCGAATTCGCCGCCCTCGCCGACCCCGCGGGCTATCCGGAGCTGAAGGCGGGGCTGGCCGGTTTCGAGGTCGAAATCGGTGTTGGCCCAGGAGCGGTCAAGGAAGCCGCGCTGCGAAACGCCGATCTGGTGGTTGCGGCGATCGTCGGCGCCGCGGGGTTGGAACCGACCTTCGCCGCGATCGCGGCCGGGCGCACGGTCGCCCTCGCCAACAAGGAAACGCTGGTATGCGCCGGCGCAGCGGTGATGGAAACCGCGCGGCGTGTGGGCGCGACGGTGTTGCCGATGGACTCCGAGCATAACGCCCTGTTCCAGGCGATCGGGGCTCGCGATCCGCAAACGATCGAGACCATGACGATCACCGCGTCCGGCGGGCCGTTTCGCGAATGGAGCGCCGAGCGCATCTCAGCGGCCACGCGCGAACAGGCGCTCACCCATCCCAACTGGGTGATGGGGCCGAAGGTGACGATCGATTCGGCGGGCCTCATGAACAAGGGACTCGAACTGATCGAAGCCCATCATCTGTTCGGCCTGCCCGCCGACCGGCTCGACGTCGTCGTCCATCCGCAATCGATCGTGCATGGCTTCATCGCCTTCGCCGACGGGTCGCTGATCGCCGGCATGGCGTCTCCGGACATGCGCACACCGATCGCCCATTGCCTCGCTTATCCTGAACGAATCGCGTCAGGCGTGCGCCCGCCCGACCTCGCGGCGCTCGGCCGCTTGACCTTCGAGCGCGCCGACCTCAAGCGTTTTCCGGCGCTTAGCCTTGCGATCGAGGCGCTGCGCGCCGGCGGCGGCGCGCCGACCGCTCTCAACGCCGCCAACGAAATCGCAGTTGCGGCTTTTCTCAACCGCAGAATCGGCTTCGGCGACATCGCCGGCCTGGTGGCGAAAACGCTCTCCGCGATGACGGAAGCCGGCGAATTGGGCGCGCCGGCCGACATTGCGGAAGCGCTGGCGATTCACCATATCGCGCTAGATAGGACGGCTAGCCTATTGGCGTGACCCCGGACTTGCGCCACTCTAACCGTTCAGTAACCATCTTCCAGCGGCCGGTGCGGCTTCTGGCGGAGCCGGAGGCCAGGCATGGCGGTAGTGAATACGATCGCCGACCTCGCGGCTTGGCTCGGATGGTACGTCGTTCCCTTCATCCTGATTCTGAGCCTCATCGTCTCCATCCATGAGTTGGGCCACTATCTGGTCGGCCGATGGTGCGGCGTCAAAATCGATGCGTTCTCACTCGGCTTCGGTCCTGAGCTCTGGGCGCGGGTTGATTCGCGCGGCACGCGGTGGCGAGTCGGGGCGCTGCCGCTTGGGGGATATGTCAAGTTCCACGGCGACGCCAATGTCGCGAGCGTCGCCGACGGCGCCGAGGCCGATCCGTCGGTCGACCGCCGATTGACCCTCGCCGGGCAGCCGTTGCGCAACCGCGCGGCGATCGTGGCAGCCGGGCCGATCGCCAATTTTCTCCTGGCGTTCGTGATTTTTACCGGAATGTTCATGGCCTTTGGCCGGGTCGAGCATGTGGCCCGAATCGGGCGGGTCGAGGCGAACAGTCCGGCGGCGGCGGCCGGGTTTCAGGCTGGCGATGTCGTCAAGTCGATCAACGGCCAACCGATCGACAGCTTTGAAGCGCTTCAGGAATCGACGCTGATGAGCACCGGGCTGCCGATGAGCTTCGTCGTCGACCGGCAGGGACGCGACGTCGACCTTACGGCGACGCCCAGAGTCACCGTCGTCGATCAGGGCGTGTTCGGCAAGCGCCGCATGGGCCATCTCGGCCTCGCCTCGTCGGCCGACCGGAGCGACGCCAGGGTCGAGCGGTGCGGGCCTCTGACCTGCGGCGCCTGGGGCGCGGCGCAGGAATGGTTCATCGTCAAGGCGACCGGAACATATATCGTGGGAATTTTCGCCGGAAGGGAATCAACCGATCAAATGTCGGGATTGATCGGCGCGGCGCAAATGGCTGGAGAGATGGCGAAAATCAGCTTTTGGGAGCTCTTCAGTCTCGCCGCGTGGTTTTCGGTCTCGGTCGGTCTGATGAATCTGCTGCCGGTGCCGCTGCTCGACGGCGGTCACCTCGCGTTTTACGCCTTTGAGGGCCTGCGGGGGCGCCCATTAAGCGAACGGGCGCAGGAAATCGGTCTGAGGATCGGAATCGCCGTGGTCGCGCTCCTGGTGGTTTTCACCACCTCGCACGACATCTTGCGCCTGGTCACGAACGGCAATTAACCAACAATCGACCATGTTGCGTGTCCCCCGCGCAACGCTCGCGAGAAATGGTGTACGTTCGGGCCAATAACGGTTTGCACGGGCGAGCAAAAATTGTAAAACGCCGTTAATCGTTCCGACCCCCGCCCGGTTTGGCGGGAGTGAGCGCTGCGTCGCGTCTGCGGCGTCGCCCGCGACCGGCGCCGGAAGGCGCTGGCGAGGGCGCACAGGCAGGATCACGCCGAAGCGGCGCCGTAGAGGCGAAGGCTGCGACGGCGCGAACAGGGGCTCTGGGCCATATGGATTGGATTCGCGGGTTTGTTGGCGGCGTCCTTCTGGCGGTGACCGTTTGTCTATGCGGGCTGGGCTGGACGACCCCCGCGAGCGCTCAGCAGATCGTCGTTCAGGGCGCCAACGTCGATCCCGCGACCCTCAAGCCGTATTTCACCGGGACCGATCCAGCGTCAATCGAGCGGGGCGTCGAAGACCTGCAGGCGACCGGCATCTATTCCAACGTGAGCGCGAAGCTGGTCGACGGCAAGATCGTGGTCAACCTGAGCGGCGGCGGCGCCCAGGTCATCAATAGAGTGGCGTTCGAAGGCAACAAACAGATCGAAACGAAGCAGCTCGAAGTCGAGGTGCAGTCGAAACCGCACACCAACTACAACGAGGAGACCGCCGTTGGCGACATCGGCCGCATCAAGGACGCCTACAAAAAATACGGCCGCAACGAAGCCAAGGTGACCAAAAGGCTGGTCCAATTGCCGAACGGACGCGTGGATCTGGTATTCACCATCGACGAAGGCGGCAAGACGGGCATCCGCGAGATCAAGTTTGTCGGCAACCATGCCGTTTCGAACTACCGCCTGGGCGGCCTGATGCAGACCAGCACGATGAACTTGCTGTCGTTCATCAAGAGCACCGACGTCTACGATCCCGATCGTCTCGCCTCCGACGAGGAAGCGATCCGCCGCTATTACATGAAGAACGGCTACGCTGACTTCCGGATCGTCAGCACCGACGTCACCTACCAGGAGAATCCGCCCGGTTACATCATCACGATCACGATGGACGAGGGCCCGCAATACCACGTCTCTAGCGTGAACGTGGTTTCCAACATTCCGAAGGTCGATGGACCGGCGCTGGCTCGTTTTGTCGCCTTAAGACCGGGCGACGTCTACGACGCGAGCGCCATCGACAAGTCGGTCGAGGCGATCACCCGCGATGTCGCCACGCAAGGCTACGCTTTTTCGGAGGCCCGTCCGCATGGCGACCGCGACACCGTCAATCATACGATTGCGATCTCGTTCTCGGTCGACAATGGTCCCAAAGTCTACATCGAGCGGATCGACATTGTCGGCAACACGCGCACCCGCGACTATGTCATTCGCCGCGAATTCGATATCGGCGAAGGCGACCCCTACAATCACGTCTTGATCGAGCGCGCCGAGCGCCGCCTCAACAGCCTTGGCTACTTCAAGAAAGTCCACATCTCGAACCGGCCAGGGTCGGCCCCCGATCGCGTCATCGTGGTCGTCGAGGTCGAGGACCAGCCGACGGGCTCGATCAGCCTAAGCGGCGGCTACTCGACGACCCAGGGCTTCCTGGCGGAGCTTGCCTATACGGAGACGAACTTTCTCGGCCGCGGCCAGTATGTGCGCCTGAGCGTCTCCGACGGGCAGTACACCCAGGGCTGGAAAGCCTCGTTCACCGAGCCTTATTTCCTCGGCCAGCGCCTGGCTGCGGGCTTTGACGTTTTCCACCAGGTCAACAATCAGAACCAATACGCGCTCTATCAGAACTGGACGACCGGCGCGACTGCCAGGCTCGGCATTCCGATCACCGACGATTTGACGTTCCAGCCGAACTATTCGATCTACGAGTCGAAGATTACGATCCCGAACACCTCGTCGCAGCCCTACGACGATTGCGTCGGACCCGATCAGACCTGGTTTCCGGGAGGGACCTTCATCCCGGTCGTGCCCAACGAGGCCATCAACTGCTTGACCAACGGCGAGGCGCCGGTTGAAATCAAGCAGGCGGCGGCGCAAGGCAATATCGTGACCTCGCTGGCCGGATTCTCGGTCCTTTACAACAATCTCGACAACCGCAAGGACCCGACGACCGGCTACTACGCCACTTACAAACAGGATGTCGCCGGCCTCGGTGGCCAATCGGACTTCTTGCGCGAAACGTTCGACGCGCGCTACTATCATCCGATCACCGAGGACTTCGTCGGCATCCTTCACTTCCAGGCCGGTCAGATCAATTCCTTCGGCAACAACCAGCCGCTGATCATCAATAATTTCATGCAGGGCCCGTCGTTGGTGCGTGGCTTCGCGCCGGCCGGCATCGGCCCGCGCGACATCTCAAACCCGTTTGACATCCAGTCCGCGGCCCTCGGCGGCACGACCTATTATGGGGGTTCGGCCGAAGTTGACTTTCCGATCTTCGGCCTGCCGAGGGAAATCGGGCTGAAAGGCGCGGTTTTCGCCGACGCCGGCAATCTGATCGGATATTCGGGGCCGACCAACTTCTCGAATTTCCTCGGCTATACCTATTGCCCGACACCGGGAACGCTCGCCGCAGCGTTCCCCATCACGCAGTCGAGCTGCGCCAACGTATACGACCCGAACCTGATCCGCACCTCCGTGGGCGTGAGTTTGATCTGGGCCTCGCCGATGGGACCGATTCGCTTCGACTTCGCGCTCCCGATTACGAAGGGCAAGTACGACCAGACGCAGTTCTTCAACTTCTCGGGCGGCACGACGTTCTAAAGTCGACCAGCCGACTTCGCCATCCAACGGGCGCGCCAGGGCTGGCGCGCCCGTCGTCGCTTGTGACGGAACCCCGCAATTGGCCAGAATACGCTTTTTCCCGCCGACTTCAGCGC
>JBAUXQ010000599.1:0-2740 GCA_049584355.1 Roseiarcus sp.
ACAATGTCGCGCTTGAACAGGAATCGCTGGACCGCCTCGGGCTTCACGATCTGGCGGGGCGAGCGGTCGAGTTCAGGGACATGAGCCGCGCCGACAATCGCCAGGACCTCGACACGATCGGGATCGCGGCGGCGAGCGCGATGGTCGCTGAGGCGCATTTTCCGGCCGCGTTCGATCTGAAATCGCAATAGCCCCCGCCGCACGATGGGCGCTTGGCCGCGACGGCGAGGCCGGCGCGCTCGCCGTCATTTCAGTCCGGCGCCGACCTCGGTGAAGACTGTGCTCACTTTCGTGCCGACGGTTTGGACAGCGGCAATGATGAATAGCGCAATGAGGCTGGCCATGAGGGCATATTCAATCGCCGTCGCGCCATCCTGGTTGTTGAGGAATCGAACAAGGATCGCCATCGTGCAGTTCCTTTCAGCATTGCGCGACGTCAATGACCGCGCTTCACCCCTTTTCATGCCGGCGAGCATCGCGCCGAACGTCTTAGCGAACGCCTAATCGGCGCGAAGAAACTCCAGACGTGCTCAGTGTTGGTTCCCGAGTGGTGTTGAGAAACGCCGCATTTTGCCGCCTTCCCGGCGCCCGCGAAGCGCCGCCTATCCCTCGAACCGGTTGCTCTTGGGGAAGCCCTTGGGCGGCAGGCGGCCCGCTTCGGCGCGATTGCCGATCCACTCCTTGAGCTCAGGCCGCGCGACCGTGAACGTGCGCCCGGCGGAATCACGCCACGTCAGGCCGTCGCCGATTGCGAAGACTTTGGCGTCGGAAATGCCGCCGTCCTTGTAGCGCTGAAGCCGCGTGCCCTTGCCGCGTCCCATTTCGTTGAGCTGGGAGAGCGGAAACACCAGGAGTTTGCGGTTCTGGCCGATGACGGCGACATGGTCGCCGGCGGCGGGCGCGATCAGAGCCGCGGTCGCGGGCGCCGACACGTTGAGGACCGCCCGCCCCTTGCGGGTCGACGACAAAAGCTCGTCCTCGCTGACGATGAAGCCGTTACCGTCGCTTGACGCGATGAGGCGCTTTGCTCCCGCCGCGTAGGCCCAGACGGCGACGATCGAGGCGGTCTCGTCGATGTCCGCCATCAGCCGGATCGGCTCGCCCTGCCCTCGCCCGCCCGGCAATTTGGCGGCCTCGAGGGTGAAGACCTTGCCGTCGCTCGCCAGCACCAGGATCTTCGACGTCGTTTCGGCGAAGAACGAGCTTTTCAGGGCGTCGTCGCCCTTGAAGGCGGCGCCGGTGAGGTCGGCGACCTGGCCTTTCAGCGCCCGGATCCAGCCCCTCTGGGTGACCAGGATGGTCAGCGGCTCGCGCTCGATCATCGCCTCGGCGAGGTCGGCCACCACGACGTCCGGCGCGGCCTCGAAAGTCGTCCGCCGCCGGCCGAGCTTCGTCTCGGGCCCGAATTTCTTTTTGACGTCGCGGATCTCGACCGCGATCATCTGCCATTGCTTCCTCTCGCTGGCCAAGAGCGACTCGATCGAGGCCTTCTCCTTGGTCAGATCGTCCTCTTCCTTGCGCAGCGCCATCTCCTCGAGACGGCGCAGGCTCCTCAAGCGCGTATCGAGAATGTAGACGACCTGCGGCTCGGTCAGGCTGAAGCGGACTTTGAGCGCTTCCTTCGGCTCCTCGTGCTCGCGAATGATGCGGATCACCTCGTCGAGATTGAGAAAGACGACGATCATGCCGGCCAGGAGCTCGAGCCGCTTGTCGATCGCCGCCAGCCGGTGCCGCGAGCGGCGCACCAGCACCGCGCGGCGATGGTCGAGCCATTGCCTGAGCGCTTCGCCGAGCGACACCACCCTCGGCGTCACGCCGTCGACCAGCACGTTCATGTTGACCGAAACCCGCGCTTCGAGCTCGGTCAGCCTGAACAACGACTCCATCAGCGTTTCCGGCTCGACCGCGCGGGTGCGCGGCTCGAGCACGATCCGCACGTCCTCGGTCGATTCGTCGCGCACGTCGGCGAGCAGCGGCAGCTTGCGCTCGTTGAGCAGATTGGCGATCTGCTCGATCAGCCGCGACTTCTGCACGCCGTAGGGAATCTCGCTGACGACCGCGACCCAGCCGCCGCGGCCGGTATCCTCCCTGGTCCACCGAGCGCGCAGGCGGAAGGCGCCCCGGCCGGTGCGATAGGTCTCGATGATCGCGGCCTTGGCGTCGATGACCACGCCCCCGGTCGGGAAGTCCGGCCCGGGGACGAACGCCGCCAGCGCTTCCGCGTCGGCGGCCGGATGGGCGATGAGATAGAGCGCGGCGTCGCAGAGTTCGGCGATGTTGTGCGGCGGGATCGAGGTCGCCATGCCAACCGCGATGCCCTGGGCGCCGTTGGCGAGCAGGTTCGGCACGGCCGAGGGCATGACGATCGGCTCTTGGGTATCGCCCGAATAATTGTCGCGCCAGTCGACCGAATCTTCCTCGACGCCCTCCATCAGGAGACGGGCGACGTCGGTCATCCGGGCTTCGGTGTACCGATAGGCGGCGGCGTTGTCGCCGTCGATATTGCCGAAATTGCCCTGCCCCTCGATCAGCGGATAGCGCGAGGCGAAATCTTGCGCCAGACGAACCAGGGCCTCGTAAATCGCCTGATCGCCATGCGGATGGAACGACCCCATCACGTCGCCGACGATCTTGGCGCACTTTTTGAAAGCCGTGCCGGGGTCGAGCCTGAGGATATGCATGCCGTAGAGAATGCGGCGGTGCACGGGTTTCAGCCCGTCGCGGGCGTCGGGAAGCGCCC
>JBAUXQ010000600.1:0-1728 GCA_049584355.1 Roseiarcus sp.
GCGCCGGTCAGTGTGGCGCCGGCCGCCGCGCCTCGCGCGGTCGCCGGCGTCCCGGCCGGTCCGGAGCGAAAGCGCCTCATCGACGCGTTCGGCGGCGTCTATAGCGCTCCGGCAACCGAGGCTTATCTCAACGGGGTCCTGGTCAAGCTCGCTCCGGCCTCGGACGCCGGAGGGGAGCCTTACCGGGTCACGATGCTCAATTCACAGATCGTCAACGCCTTCGCCCTGCCTTCCGGCGATATTTTCGTCACCCGCGGCCTTCTCGCCCTCGCCGACGACACGTCCGAAATCGCCGCCGTCATGGCGCATGAGATCGGCCATATCACCGCGCGCCACGCCGCCCAGCGGGCGGAGTTCGAGAAGACCACGGCCTTGTTCACGAAGGTCAACACGCAATTGCTCGCCCAGCGCCAGGCTCAGGACGAGGCCGAGGCGCGCTCGAAGCTGGCGATCGCCAGCTTTTCCCGCCAGCAGGAATTCGAGGCCGACCAGATCGGCATCAAGACCATCGCGAAGGCCGGATACGACCCTTACGCGGCGGCGCGGTTCCTCACCGCGCTTGGCGAATGGAGCGCGCTTCGCGCTTCGGTCTCGGGCGCCGGATCCGCCGACCGCCCCGACATGATGGCGACGCACCCCTCCACGCCCGAGCGCATTGCCCAGGCGACCGAGGAAGCGCGCAAGTTCGGCGCGCCAGGAACGGGCGAGGTCGATCGCGCCGGCTATCTCGCCGCCATCGACGGCGTTGCCTTCGGCGACGACCCGTCGCAGGGCATTGTGCGCGACAACGCCTTCATTCATCCAAAACTCGGCTTCGCCTTCGACGCGCCGGACGGCTTCACCCTCGACAACCAGTCGGCGGCCCTGATCGGCGTTGGCGAAGCCGGCGGCGAGGCCCTGCGCCTCGACAGCGTCGCGATCGCGGAGTCCACTCCGGTGGCGAGCGCGATCGGTTCGGGCTGGATCGACGGCGTCAAGACGACGGCGATCGAACCCAAGCAGATCGCCGGCCTCGAGGCCGCCACCGCGGTCGCCCAGGGCCAGCAGTGGAGCTTCCGGCTCGGCGCCATTCGCTTGAACGGCCGGCTCTACCGGCTCATTTTCGCCGCCCACGCGCTTTCGCCGGCCGTCGACTCGCGGTTCATGGCCTCGCTCGACTCCTTCCATCTCATCAATGCCCAGGACTCGGCGCTGGCCGCGCCGCAGAGGATCAAGATCGTCGAGGCGGGAAGCGGCGATACCGCCGAAACGCTCGCCGCGCGAATGGCCTTCCTGCCGCGACCGGTCGACCAGTTCATGATTCTCAACGGCCTCGAGCGAGGCGCAGCGCTCGTTCCCGGGCAGCGCTACAAGATCATCGCTCAGTGAGCGGCGAAGCCTCAAGCGCGGAAAAGCGCGCGCGACTGTCCGGCCGCCTGGTCGTCGCGACCCACAATTCCGGCAAGCTCAGGGAGATCCGCGAGCTCATGAAACCCTATGGCGTCGAGGCGGTCAGCGCCGCCGAGCTTAATCTCGCCGAGCCCGAGGAGACGGGGTCTACCTTCCGCGACAACGCCGCGCTAAAGGCCGAGGCCGCCGCGCGCGGTTCCGGAATCGTGGCGCTAGCCGACGATTCCGGGCTTTGCGTCGCCGCGCTCGACGGCGCGCCGGGGATCTATTCGGCGCGCTGGGCGGGCGGGGGCAAGGACTTCGGCGCCGCCATGGCGCGCGTGGAGCGCGAGCTCAAGG
>JBAUXQ010000601.1:0-6022 GCA_049584355.1 Roseiarcus sp.
CTGATGGGCCGTCTCGCCCGCGCGACGCTCGCCGCCGGCGGCCATGTGACCGGCGTCATCCCGAGTTTCCTCATCCGCAAGGAACATGCGCTGACCGCAGCCCACGAGATGATTGTCGTCGGCGACATGCACGAGCGCAAGCAGACGATGTTCGATCGCGCCGACGCCTTCATCGCACTGCCGGGCGGGGTCGGGACGCTGGAGGAGCTGGTCGAGCAGATGACCTGGGCGCAGCTCGATCGCCACGCCAAGCCGATCCTCATCGTCAATATCGGCGGTTTCTGGCGGCCGTTGCTCGCGCTCTTCGCTCATATGCATATCGAAGGCTTCATTCGCGAAGGCTTCGAGACGCGCTATCTGGTCGCCGAAAGAATCGAGGATGCGCTGCCGATGCTGCGCGCTGCGGCCGAACGTCGGATGGCCGACCGCGGACCGCAGGACGCCGTCTCGCCTCGCAACATGTAATGGCAAGGGGCCGCGCGGGCGGCGACATTGTGCCCTGAGTTCCCGGCTTTTCCCTCGCCATCGTGGCGCCATCGTAGCAAAGGCAAGTTCGTCCGGCTCGAATGCAGGAGGAGATTCATGACGAGAGGGAGCTTGGCCGTGGCGGTCGCCGCGGCGCTATGCGGCCTGATCGCGGCGCCGGCGCTAGGGCAGAACGCGCCGGCAGCCGCAGCCGCGCCCACGAAGCTCAAGCCCAAGGCGCCGACGGACGCGTCCACCGTCACGGTGACGGTGACGAACTCCCGCAAGGCCGATCTCGTCGAGCTGCAGGCGGCAGAGACCGACTCGGTAAGCTGGAAGAAGGTGCTCGGCGCGCTGAAGACCGGCAAACGGGCCCCAGCCAAACTGCCGCAGAACTACAATTGCCGGGTGGACCTGCACGGAACTTTCGCCGACGGACAGTCGATGGATGCGACCGACGTCGATGTCTGCGCCCAAAAGACGCTCAACCTGACCGACTGAACGCGCGAGCGCCCTCCAGGCCGGGAGGGCGCGCCGGCCGGTGCTTACTTCTGGCCGAAGAGCTCGGCGACATATTCCCAATTGACAAGGCTATCGAAGAACGCCTTCAGATAGTCGGGCCGGCGGTTGCGATAATCGATGTAATAGGAATGCTCCCAGACGTCGATGCCTAGGATCGGCTTGCCGCCATGAACGAGCGGGTTCTCGCCGTTGGCGGTCTTGGTCGCCGACAGCTTGCCGTCCTTGAGGGTCAGCCAGGCCCAGCCGGAGCCGAACTGGGTGACGCCCGCCTGAATCAGATCCTCCGTGGCCTTGTCGACCGAGCCGAACCCATCCTTGAGCGCCTTCTCGACTTCCCCCGGAATCTTCCCGCCGCCCTTCGGTTTCATCCACTTCCAGAAGTGGGTGTGGTTATAATGCTGCCCTGCGTTGTTGAACACCGCAGCATTCTTGCCGAACGACCCCTTGACGATTTCCTCCAGCGGCTTGCCTTCCCACTCGGTTCCCTTGAGCGCGTTGTTGCCGTTGTTGACATACGCCAGGTGGTGCTTGTCGTGATGAAATTCGAGCGTCTCGCGCGACATGATCGGAGCCAGCGCGTCGTGAGGATAAGGCAGTTCGGGCAGCGTGAAGGCCATAGGACGGCTCCTTGGGAGGTTAGGGGCGAAATCGGAACCCTTTCGGACGTGATAGGTTCCTTCGGGCGCCAATCTAGCCGTCCCCCGGGGGCGCGGCAACTCCGTCGCGCCGCTGGACGCCGCCGCCCGAGCAGTTCCAGGCGATGGCCCGGCGCGCGCGCGGCCGATCGCCGCCTACCTATGGCGCGGCGCAACGCGTTGACATAAACCTTCTCATGAGCGGCGGCGGAGGGCGTATGTTCAAGCACATTCTGATCCCGACGGACGGTTCGGATCTTTCGCGCAAGGCGGTTCTTTACGGTGTCCAGCTCGCCAAGGCGTCCGGGGCGAAGGTGACGGGGCTGACGATCGCCGAGCCGTATCGTGTCGCCTCGATGGACGCCGTCCTGGTCTCGATCGGCGAGGACGAATACGACGAGGAGTCGCGCCGCATCTCGGATAGGGCGCTGGAGCAGGTCAAAATGGCGGCGGAGGCCGCGGGCGTGCCGTGCGATACGGTCCGCGAGGTCCACGACCAGCCTTATCGGGCCATCATCGATTCGGCGCACGCGCTCAGTTGCGACCTGATCGTCATGGCCTCGCACGGCCGGCGCGGGATCTCGGCCCTTCTGCTCGGCAGCGAAACCGTCAAGGTGCTGACCCATTCGACCATTCCGGTCCTGGTCTACCGCTGACCGCGGCTTCCCCCCCCCGGCTTCGGCTCACTCGGCTAGCGTCAACCCGACGCCGCCCACGCTCAATGTCCGCCCCGCCGCCGTCGCGTCCTCGACCCGATCGAGCCTCAGAAGCGCGAGCGCCTCGCGCCCCGACGACGACCCGAGCGTCCCGACCGCGAGCTCGCGGTCCATAACCGGCGCGCCCGGCGCCGGCGGGGAACCGGCCAGTTTGACCCGCACGATGCGCTTGCGCCCCGTCCCGCGGTGCTTCATGCGCGAAACGACCTCCTGGCCGACGTAGCAGCCCTTGTCGAAATCGACGCCACGCAGAAGGTCGAGATTGGCGTCGTGCGGGAAGGCGTCCCCGTAGGCGAAATCGACGCCGCCCTTGGGCGCGACGACGGCGATGCGCAGGCCCTCATACTCGCCCGCGTGCTCCGATCCGACGGCGGCCGCGATCGGGCGCGGCAGGATCGCGCGCCAGGCGAGGCGCGGATCGCGCGGGTCAGGATAGAGAACGCCGCCCTCAATCGCCCCCGGCTCGCCGCCCCAGAAGGCGGCGACGGCGAGGGGTGCGCTCACGTCAGCGACCTCGACCTTGGCGCGCAGCTTATAGAAGCCGAGCCGCCTGGCGAGATCGGCCGCCTGCGACGCCGTGCAATCGAGGAGAAAGGCCGCGCCGCCGGCGTCGGGCGCGCGCACGACGATCATGTCGAACAGGATCTTGCCTTGCGGCGTGAGCAGCGCCGCATAGCACGCCTGGCCCGGCTCGAGCCGCTCGACGTCGTTGGTCAAGAGACCCTGCAGAAAGCCGGCCGCATCGGCGCCGGTCACTGAAACGACGCCGCGATCCTCGAGCATGGCGGCTTTCTTGCTCATGCGTTCGCCTCCGGTCGCGCTTGCAAGGGCGGACACTGTCAAATAGGCCGCTTTCGCGCCACTGCAAGAAAGGACAAGGCCATGCCGCCGAGTTTCGATTGCGTGCTCATCAACGGGATCGTGGTCAACCACGACGGGATCGGCGTTCGCGACATCGGCGTTCGCGACGGCCGGATCGCCGCGATCGGCGCCCTGGGCCGAGACGCGGCCGGCGAACGCCTCGATTGCCGCGGCCTTCACATTCTTCCCGGCGTGATCGATTCCCAGGTCCATTTTCGCGAGCCGGGCCTCGTTCACAAGGAGGACCTGGAGACCGGCTCGCGCGCGGCCGCGCTCGGCGGCGTGACCGCGGTGTTCGAAATGCCCAACACCGACCCGACGACGACCAGCGCCGAGGCGCTCGCCGACAAGCTCGCCCTGGCGAAAGGCCGCATGCATTGCGACTTCGCCTTCTGGGTCGGCGGCACCCACGAAAATATCGCCGATCTGCCCGAGCTCGAGCGCCTGCCGGGGGCGGCGGGAATCAAGGTGTTCATGGGCTCCTCGACCGGGCGCCTGCTGGTCGCGGACGATGACGGGGTGCTCGCGATCCTCAAGCGCATCCGCCGCCGCGCCGCGTTCCATAGCGAGGATGAGGCGCGGCTGAACGAGCGCAAAGCCCTGCGAGTCGCCGGCGACCCGTCATCGCATCCGGTCTGGCGCGATGAGATCGCCGCCCTGCGCTCGACCGAACGCCTCATTCGGCTGGCGCGCCTGGCGCAGGCGCCGGTGCATGTTCTGCACATCTCCACCCGCGAGGAGATGGACTTTCTCGCGAGCGAGAAAGATGTCGCCAGCTGCGAGGCGACGCCCCATCATTTGACGCTCAGCGCCGAGGACTACCCGCGCCTCGGGACGAAGATGCAGATGAACCCGCCGGTGCGCGGGCCGGAGCATCGCGACGCGATCTGGCGCGGGCTCGAGGCCAGCGTCGTCGACGTGCTCGGCTCCGATCACGCGCCCCATACGCTGGAGGAGAAGGCCAGGCCCTATCCGGCGAGCCCGTCGGGTATGACCGGCGTCCAGACGCTGGTTCCGATCATGCTCGACCATGTCAATGCGGGGCGGCTTACCCTTGAGCGGTTCGTCGATCTGACCAGCGCCGGGCCCCAGCGCCTGTTCGGCGTCGTCGGCAAGGGCCGCATCGCCGCCGGCTACGACGCCGATTTCACGATCGTCGATCTCAAGCGGAGCGAGACCATCCGCGATTCCTGGATCGCCTCCCGCTCGCGCTGGACGCCCTACGATGGCCGGACGGTCACGGGCTGGCCGATCGGAACCCTCATCCGCGGGCGCCGGGTGATGTGGGAGGGCGAACTCATGGCGCCGTCGACGGGCGAGGCGGTGCGGTTCTGGTGAGGGCGCTCGGTTCACCGCTCGATGGTGAGCTTTGCGATATAGCCCGACCGCGTCTCGCCGGCGGCGCGCGCTTCATCGTCGAGGCGCCGCAATACGCGGCGCGGCAGCGTGATGTTGACGCGTGCGATGGAATCATCGAGGGCCGCTGATCGATTGTCACCAGCGAAAGGATCCAGCCGGCAAATTCCGGCTTGGCGCGGACCGCCTCGAGTGACGAGGGCGGCGGGATCGGCTCGCCGGCGTCGAGCGCGGTCTCGATCCACGCAAGCCCCGCCTCTTCGGCGCCGGCGATCGCCTCCTCGAGCGTATCAGCGGCCGAGAAGCAGCCGGGCAGATCGGGCACGACGACGCCGTAGGCAGTTTCGTCAGTCTGGGGCTCGATAGCGATCGGATAGCGCATAATCAGAGGCCAGCCTGTTTACAAATCGCGGCGACGAGGCCGACGCCCGCGATCCTCTACCCCATCACCTGCATCGTCAGCCAGACCGCGGCGAGCGCGGGCTTCTGCACCCCCTCGATCTCCACGCTGACTTCGTAGCTCAACTGCCATTCGCGAGCCGAGCGAAGCGTCGCCGCGGCGAGGGTGAAATGCCCGCGCACCCGGCTTCCCGAGCGCACGGGATGGAGAAAGCGCACCTTGTCGAAGCCGTAGTTCACCCCATGAACCGCGCCCTCGATTCTGGGCAGCGCGCTATAGGCCATGGCCGACAGCAGCGAGAGGGTGAGGAAGCCGTGGGCGACCGTGCCGCCGAACGCGGTCGCGCGCGCCCGCTCGGGATCGACATGGATGAACTGCTCGTCTTCGGTGACCTTGGCGAAGGCGTCGATCCGCTCCTGATCGACGGTCAGCCAGCACGAGACGAAGCTGCGGCCGACCATGGCCTTAAGCTCGTCCGCAGGAACCTTCTTGACGTCCGCCCAGTCGTTCATTCGTGGCCTCCGAACATTGATGGCGGCGGGGCGACCCCGAGGCCGCCGTCGACCGGCAGGATCGCGCCGGTCGTATAGGCGCCGCCGCGTCCGGTCAGGAACAGGATTGCGCCGGCGATGTCGTCTTCGCGCCCAAGCCGGCCCATCGGCACCGTCTTGGCTCCGCGCGCCGCGCCCGCTTCGTCGCCGATCGCGAACCGCGTCATGTTGGTGGGGAACGGCCCCGGCGCGATGGCGTTGACCGTGACCTGCCGACCTGCGAACTCCTGGGCTAGAATGCGGGTCAGGTGATGCACCGCCGCCTTGGAGGCGGAATAGGCGTAGGCGTTCTCGGCGTGGGTCGCCGTCCCCATCACCGAGCCGAGGTTGACGATCGTCGACGGCCGCTCGGCGTTCGCCGAGGCGAACAGCATCGGCGCGAGGTCGCGGGTGAGCGAGAACAGGCCCGCGACGTTGACGCTCATCACCCGCTCCCAGGCCTTCCACGGATAGGTCTCCAACGGCTCGCCCCAGGTGAGGCCGGCGTTGTTGACGAGAATGTGCAAGACATCGGTG
>JBAUXQ010000602.1:0-2180 GCA_049584355.1 Roseiarcus sp.
GTTCCCAACCCTCTACGTGGCGGCCCGGGCATGACAGCGAAAGCGCAGCGCGTCGCGTGGCTGGGGCCCGTTCTCGCGTGGGTCGTCCTCCTCTGCGCGACCGCCGCCGTGGCCTGGCTCGGTGTCGAAGCGTCCGGCCGCCTCAGGTTTGGCGGCGCGCTGGCGGGCGCTGCCCTCATGCTGGGTACGCTCGCCTTCGGGCTGGTGGGCGTCGGGCGCAACCCGGCCCTGCTGAGGCTGGTCTCCGGGGCGGCGTTCCTGTTTCTCGCGCTGATGTTCTTGCTGAGCTTCGCGGATCTCATGACCCGTCTGCGTTGAGGGGCCAGCCACACGCTCTACCGCTCAAAAAAACCGAGTATCTCAGGTCACGATGACCCTGCCCATGCGTTTAGAACCTGTATGATGCATTTTAAGCCCTCCCCATCCAAGCCGATCGAGGATTACGCGCTGATCGGCGACGGTCGCACCGCGGCGCTCGTCGCCCGGGATGGCGATATCGATTGGCTGTGCTGGCCGCGCTTTGACAGCGACGCGTGTCTCTCGGCTCTACTGGGGGACGAGCGCCACGGCGCCTGGCGCCTCCGCCCGACCGAAGGGGCGGATGTGTCGCGCTCCTATTGCGGCGATACCCAAGTGCTTCAGACCGAGTTCCGCACCAGCGGCGGAGTGCTGCGTCTCACGGACTTCATGCCGCTCGGAGAAGACGATGTATCCGCGGTGATCCGCCGTCTCGACGTCCGCGAGGGCGCCGTCGAGATCGAAACCGCCCTCTCGCTGCGCTTCGGCTATGGCGAAATAGCGCCGTGGTTCTCCGCCTTGAGCGGCCCCGGCATCGGCGGCTTCTCCGGCGAAGTCGGCCCCGACCTTGTGGTTTTGCGCGGTCCGGGGCTCTGGCTCGACCGCGACGTGCTCCGGGCTCGCTTCCGGCTCCGTGGGGGGGAGCGCGCCGACTATGTCTTGCAGCATGCCTGTTCGGCGCGGCCAATTCCCGACCCGATCGACCCGGAAAAGGCGCTCGCCCGCACGCTGGCATCGTGGCGGGGCTGGATCGGCCGCTTCGACCGGAAGACGGACTGGCCAGACGCAGTGAAGCGTTCGCTCCTCACGCTCAAAGCGCTGACGCATATGCCGAGCGGGAGCATCGTCGCGGCGCCCACGCTCGGCCTGCCGGAAAAGCCGGGCGGTCGGTTGAACTGGGACTACCGCTACTGCTGGCCGAGAGACTCCGGCTTCACCCTCACCGCCCTGCTCAATGCCGGATTCCACGACGAAGCGCAGGCGTGGCTGCGCTGGCTGCTGCGGGCCGTGGCCGGGGCGCCGGACAAGATGCGTGTCATGTATCGTGTCGACGGCGGTCGGCAAATTGAGGAACGCGAGATCGACAGCTTGCCGGGATGGAACGGCGCCCGACCTGTGCGCGTCGGCAATGCGGCCGCGGGGCAGCGCCAGCTCGACCTGTACGGGGAAGTGCTGGATAGCGTTTGCCTGTGCGAAAGAGCGGGCCTTCCCCATAACGCGAATGCCTTTGCAATCAGCGCCCGGCTGGTCGCCCATGTCGAGCGGATCTGGCGCGAGCCCGACCGGGGCATGTGGGAATCCCGCGGCAAACCACAGCACTACGTATATTCGAAAGTGATGGCCTGGGTCGCCGTGGATCGTCTGCTGCGTCTCGACGACCGCGACGGCGGCTGCACGCATGATCGCCGCGCGGAGCTCGAAGCCCTCCGCGACGCCATCCATGCAGACGTTTGCGCCCAGGGCTTCGACTCCCAACGAGGCAGCTTCATGCAAGCCTATGGGTCCAGCCGGCTCGACGCCAGCACGCTTCTGCTTCCCCTTGTCGGTTTCCTGCCAGTGAACGACGAGCGGATCGCCGGCACTATTGCTGCGGTCGAGCAGGGCCTGATGGAGGGTGGTTTAGTGCGCCGGGAGGAGGCGCCATGGTTTGGCCGGGAGGAAGGCGTATTCCTCCCTTGCAGTTGCTGGTTGGCGGATTGCATGGCGATACAAAACCGCCGGAAGGAGGCGCGCGCTCTATTCGAGCGCGTGCTCGCCCTGGCCAGCGACCTCGGACTGCTATCCGAGGAGTACCACGTCCCGTCGCGCCGCCTGCTCGGTAACTTCCCGCAGGCGATGACCCACGTCGCCGTCATCAACACCGCACTCGGCCTCTGCGGTCC
>JBAUXQ010000603.1:0-5663 GCA_049584355.1 Roseiarcus sp.
GGCTGCTCGCCTATCTGCGTGGCCCGATCGTCGTCTCGGCATGGATCGGCGATGTTTCGGGCGGCGATCCGCGCGCGATCATGTTCCTGCTGGTGGCGGTGTTCACCATCGTCGGCGACTTCATCGAACCGATCCCGGCGATCATCATCTTCATGCCGGTCGTCAATCAACTCACCGACCAGGCGTCGATTAATGGCGTGCATATGGGTATCGTGCTCATTATCACGCTGGCCTTCGGCTTGATCACCCCGCCGTACGGACTGTCGCTCCTGATGGCGTCCAAGTTCGTCGGCGTCCGTTTCTCGGCGGCCCTGCGTGCGTCGCTGCCGATCTACGTGATCTTCTTCGCGACGATCGCCTTCGCGATCTTTTTCCCCAACGCGGTGCTTTGGTTGCCGAAGACGCTGTTTCCGGAGTCGATCGGCTGTTTCAAGGCGCCGGACGGCGCCAGTTACATCTGCCCCTGACCGTCAATCCGGGGGAACATAGGGACCTGCGATCTCCGGATTGCTTCGTCGCTTCGCTCCTCGCAATTGACGTCTCAGCGCTACGTAAACCGGTACAGCGCCGCGGGGTTGTCGACCAGGACGCGATTGCGGACCGCCTCGTCCGGCGCCCAGTCGGTCATAAGGTCGATCAGGACCGCGTCGTCGGGCTTGGCGTTGGCCTTTTCGGTCGGGTGCGGCCAGTCGCTGCCCCAGACCATTCGCTCCGGCGCGGCTTTGACGTAAGCCTCGGCGACCTTGCTGACGTCGCCATAACCGGGCGGGCCGCTCTTCGAATCCTGGTAAGCGCTGGAAAGCTTGACCCAGGTCCGGCCGCGATCGATCAGCTTCAGCACCAGAGCGAACGCCGGATGATCGACGCCCGCCGGCTCGGGAATGCGCGCCATATGGTCGAAGACGATCGGCGAGGGCAGCCGTTGCAAGAGCTCCGCGACCTCGACGATCCGGTCGCCGAGCATATGGATCTGGACGTGCCAGCCGAGATCGTTGACGCGCTTCGACAGCGGCTCGAGCATGTCGATCGTGGTCGCGCCGGACTGGACGAGATTGAAGCGGATCCCGCGCATGCCGAGGCCGTCGAGCCGCTTGAGCTCGGCGTCCTCGACGCTCGTGTCGACCACCGCCACGCCCCGGGCGGTCGTACCCAGCTTGGCGATCGCGTCGAGGGTGCAGGAATTGTCCGTGCCGTAGGTCGACGGAGTGACCACGACGTTGCGCGTCGTCCCGATCCGTTTCTGCAACAGGCGATAGTCGTCGACGGTCGCGTCCGGCGGCCTGAGCTTGGCGTTCGGCGCGACCGGAAACCGGCTGTCGTAGATGTGCATGTGACAGTCGCAGGCGTTCGGCGGCGCCTTGAGTTCTGGCTGCTCGGTCCCCGACGACCACGGCGCCGGCTCCTGCGTCTGCGCCTGGGAAGCGCCGAACCCGCCAGCCGCCATGACCGTTGCTCCCATCGCTCTCAGCAAAGCCCGGCGGGCGATGTTGTCGCTCATCTCGTTTCCTCCCCGGCTGCGTTGGAAGCCGCTGACCGGATCAAGGTAAGCCAGCCGAGGGACGGCGCAATGGCTTCTTTCCGTTCGAGACGCCTATTTTTGCCCGACGCTGCGGGCCACGTCGGCGCGCAGCGTCGGCAACAGCTCGAATTCGAACCAGGGATTGCGCTTTAGCCAGGCGTTGTTGCGCCACGAGGGATGAGGCATCGGCATGAGGCGCGGACGCTCGCCGGAGCGGTAGACGTCGCGCCATCCGGCGACCGTTTCGGTCAACCCTCTGGCGGCGGCAGTCCGGTCGAGATGCCACGCCTGGGCGTATTGGCCGACGAGCAGGATGAGCTCGAGATTGGGCAGGCGGGCAAACAATCGCTCGCGCCAGGTCTGCGCGCATTCGCGGCGAGGCGGCAGGTCGCCCCCTTTGGCGTTGAGCCCCGGAAAGCAGAATCCCATCGACACGATCGCGACCTTCGTCGGATCATAGAATATCGCTTCGCCGATCCCGAGCCACTGGCGCAGGCGGATGCCGGATGGATCGGTGAAAGCGCGCCCCGAGGCATGAACCCGGACGCCCGGCGCCTGGCCGGCGATGCAGAGACGGGCGGCGTTCGAGACCTGGAAAACGGGCCGGGGCTCGTGGGGCAGGGGAGCGCCGTATCGAGGCGCATCGCGGCAAAGCCGGCAGGCGCGAATCTCGTCGGCCATCTCATCGAGCGAAGCGCAGCGCGGGTCCATGGCGGTCGGATATCGAAGCGGCCCGAGCGGAGCAAGCGCTCGGATGGGCGAACGCGCGGGTGAGCTGTTCGCGGAAACCGGGATTGGACGAACCCGGCTGGATCATGGCGCCAAACGTCTATCGGGCGGCGCCATCGTAGTATTGACAGCGAAAGCGATCCGGCGTGAACTCAACCCTAAGAGGACGCGCGCTGGATCGACCGGTACGACGGGGACGCGGGGGATGATGCCGAAGGTTCCTTCTCTGCGGCTGTGTTTGCGCTTGGCGCCCTTGGCCTTGGCCTTGTCCCTCGGCGGCTGCGACTGGGCGGTGCTCAATCCGAAAGGACCGATTGGCGACGGCAACGCGACGCTCCTCGTCGATTCGGTCGCCATCATGCTCGTCATCGTGGTCCCGACCATCATCGCCACCCTCGGCATCGCCTGGTGGTTCCGGTCGTCCAACGGCAGGGCGTTCTATCTGCCGGATTGGGAATATTCCGGCCAGCTCGAGCTTATCGTCTGGGCGATCCCGCTGCTCACCATCATGCTGCTCGGGGGAGTGACCTGGATCGGCGCGCATGACCTCGATCCGGCGAAGCCGCTTGTCTCGAAAGAAGAGCCGCTCAACGTCCAGGTCGTGTCGCTCGACTGGAAATGGCTGTTCATCTACCCCGACCAGCACGTCGCCAGCGTCAATCGTCTGGTGATTCCGGCCGGGACGCCGATCCATTTTGCGCTGACCTCGGGCAGCGTGATGACCGCCTTCTTCGTCCCCCAGCTCGGCAGCATGATCTACACCATGAACCGGATGAGGACGCAGCTCTTCCTCTCCGCCGATAATCCGGGCGTCTTTCGCGGCCTTGCGACTCAGATAGCCGGCGACGGATTCTCCGACATGCATTTCGAGGTCGAAGCGAAGTCGTCCCAGGACTTCTACGCCTGGCTCGGCCAGGTGCGCGGCGGCGGACCAGCGTTGACGCCGGAGAGCTATATCGAGCTGTCGAAGCAGAGCGTCGTGCCTGAGCCGTTCACGTACCAAACGGTTTCGGACGGCTTGTTCGAGAAGATCCTCGATCAGACGCTGCCGCCCGGCCCTGGCCCGGTCGCCGAGGCCGACCCCGGGCCGATCGTGGCGACCACTTCTCAGCTGTGCGTTGGGAGGCGGAACTAGCATGCTCGGAAAGCTGAATTGGGACGCCCTTCCCCTCGGCCAGCCGATCCCTTTGGCTGCGGGCGGCTTTGTTGTTCTGGTGCTCGTGGGCGGGGTCGTCTTCATCACGCTCAAGGGGTGGGCGCCCTATCTGTGGCGCGAATGGATCACCAGCGTCGACCACAAGCGGATCGGGGTCATGTACGTCACGCTCGCGGCGGTGATGCTGCTGCGCGGGTTCACCGACGCGATCATGATGCGCTCGCAGCAGGCGCTGGCCTTCCAGTCCCAGGGCTACCTGCCGCCGGAGCACTACAACCAGATCTTCTCCGCCCATGGCACGATCATGATCTTCTTCGTCGCCATGCCGTTCGTGATCGGGCTCATGAACATCGTCGTGCCGCTGCAACTCGGCGTGCGCGACGTCGCCTTCCCCACCCTCAATTCGGTCAGTTTCTGGCTGACTGCGACCGGCGCGCTCCTCGTAAACCTTTCGCTGGTCGTTGGCGTGTTCTCACGCACCGGCTGGCTGCCTTTTCCGCCGCTGTCGGAACTCGCCTACTCGCCCGACGTCGGTGTAGACTACTACTTGTGGGGGGTGCAGATTTCCGGCGTTGGCACGCTGCTGACCGGGGTCAATTTCGTCACCACCATCCTTAAGATACACGCCCCCGGCATGACCTATATGCGCATGCCGGTCTTCTGCTGGACTTCGCTCGCCACCAACCTCCTGATCGTCGCCGCATTCCCAGTCCTGACCGCGACGCTGGCGATGCTGACGCTCGACCGATACCTCGGCTTCCATTTCTTCACCAACGAAGCCGGCGGGAACATGATGATGTTCATGAACCTGATCTGGATCTGGGGCCATCCGGAGGTTTACATCCTCATCCTTCCCGCGTTCGGCGTATTCTCCGAAGTGGTGTCGACGTTCTCGCGCAAGACGCTGTTCGGCTACCGCTCGATGGTCTTGGCGACCATGGCGATTTGCGTCATCGCGTATACGGTGTGGCTGCATCACTTTTTCACCATGGGCGCGGGCGCCAACGTCAACGCGGTCTTCGGCATCGCGTCCATGATCATCGCGGTGCCGACAGGGGTGAAAATATTCAACTGGATGTTCACCATGTACGGCGGCCGGGTCCACTACGCCTCGCCGATGCTGTGGTCGATCGGCTTCATGGTGACCTTCGTCATCGGCGGTCTGACCGGCGTCCTGGTCGCAGTGGTGCCGGCGGATTTCATGCTGCACAACAGCCTTTTCCAGGTCGCTCATTTTCACAACGTGATCATCGGCGGCGTGCTGTTTGGGATGTTTGCCGGTTACACCTTCTGGTTCCCCAAGGCGTTCGGCTTCCGGCTCGACGAGCGCTGGGGCAAGGCTGCGTTCTGGTGCTGGTTTATCGGCTTCTATCTGGCGTTCATGCCGCTCTATGTCGTGGGCTTGATGGGCATGACCCGGCGGATGCAGCACTACGACGTGCCCGAATGGCGTCCCTGGCTTCTGGTCGCGGCGCTGGGCGCTGTGGTCGTTCTCGCCGGCATCCTGTGTCAGATCACCCAGCTGGTCGTGAGCATCCGCCATCGCGAGGAATTGCGCGACCTGACCGGCGACCCGTGGATGGGCCGATCGCTCGAATGGTCGACCTCGTCGCCGCCGCCGGCGTTCAACTTCGCCGTCCTGCCCCATGTCGAGGGCCGGGATGACTATTGGCATAGGGAGCACGCCGCCGATCGTCCGGCGGAGCCGGCGGCCGAGCCTCGTTACACGGCGATCGAAATGCCGCGAAACAGCGCGACCGGATTCGTCTGTGCGTTTTTCGCCACCTTCGGCGGCTTCGCCATGATCTGGCAGATCTGGTGGCTGGTCATTGTCGCTTTGGTCGGCGCCTTCGCCACTTTCGTCGTCTTCGCCTGGCGCGACCGGACCGAATATGAGATCCCGGCCGACGAGGTTGCGCGCATCGATCGCGCCAACCGTCTCGCGCGGAGCCAGGCGCGCGCCGCGCTGCAGGCCGCGGAATGACCGCCTTCGAGGCCGGCGCCGGCTATGGCGGACAGAATCGCGGCGGCGGCGCCGACGTCATCCTCGGTGGCGGGTCGGAGCCGCTGTACGCGCACGCCGACCGCGGCCCCGCCTCGAAGCGCATCATCGTTGGATTCGGGTTCTGGATCTTCCTGCTCAGCGACATCGTCATGTTCTCGGCGTTCTTCGCCACCTATGCGGTGCTGTCGGGAGAGACTGCAGGCGGCCCGAGCGGGAAGGATCTCTTCAACCTCACCAACGTCGCAATCGAGACC
>JBAUXQ010000604.1:0-3925 GCA_049584355.1 Roseiarcus sp.
CCGTCAGGTCGCCCGTGCCGCTGAGCGGCCGGCAGCCCTCAGGCAGCTTGAGCGCCGACACATGCACCGAATCGTGGAAATCCATGCCCGCGAGGTCGATGGTGATCGATTCCGGAATGGCGTCGACCGGCGCCATCACCTCGACAGTGTGAAGCACGAGATTGACCGCGCCGCCCTTTTTCACTCCCGGCGAGGCCTCGCGATTGACGACGTGCACCGGGACGCCGATCCGCACCCGAGATCCCGCCGCGAGCCGAAGAAAATCGACATGGACCGGCCGGTCGGTGACGACGTCGAGCTGATAATCGCGCGGCAGAACGCGCTCCTTGCGCCCCTCGACCTCGAGCTCGAAGATTGAGGTCAGAAAGTGGCCCGAATAGATGAGCTTGTTGACGTCCTTGTAGTCGACCGAGATCGGCTCGGGCTTCAGGCCGCCGCCATAGATGACGGCGGGAACGCGGCCTTCGCGACGAACGGAGCGGGCGGCCCCCTTGCCTGTCCCGCTGCGCGTCACGGCCGCGAGTTGCTTGATCGCTGCCATGGATGATGTCCTTACTTGCTATCGAGTGCCCGCGCCCTGCCTCCAGGGGTGTCGGAACCGGCGCGAAGCCGGGCCTTATAGAGAAGCGAAGCCGTGAGAGCAAGAGCGGCTGCGCCTTCTTGCTTTCGCCTGAACAGCGTCGCATTGCTATCCCGCGGAGAACAGAAGCATGAAGGCCGTTATGGCGAAAAGCGAAGAATTTCGCGTCGAGGAAGACGCGCTCGGCGAAGTTCGGGTGCCGGCGGAGCACTTGTGGGGCGCGCAGACCCAGCGCTCCCGGCTCAACTTCACAGTCGGCGCCGAGCGGCACCGCTGGGGCCGGCCGGTCATCCGCGCGTTCGGCCTCTTGAAAAAGTGCGCGGCGCTGGCGAACCTCGAGCTCGGGCAACTGCCGAAGGAGAAGGCCGAACTCATCGTCCGCGCGGCTGAAGACGTCATCGACGGCAAGCTCGACGGCGAGTTTCCGCTGGTCGTATTTCAGACCGGGTCCGGCACCCAGTCCAACATGAACGCCAACGAGGTCATCGCCAACCGGGCGATCCAGATCGCCGGCGGCGTCATCGGATCCAAGAAGCCGATTCATCCCAACGACGACGTCAATCACAGTCAGTCGTCGAACGACGTGTTCCCGACCGTGATGCACATCGCGACGGTCCGACAGATCCAGGAAGCGCTGCTGCCGGCCGTCGCGCAGCTGCGCGATACGCTCGACGACAAGGCGAAAGCGTTTTCAAACGTCGTGATGGTCGGCCGCACCCATTTGCAGGACGCGACGCCGCTGACCCTCGGCCAGGCGATTTCAGGCTGGGCGGCGCAGCTCGATCAGGCGATCGCGACCATCGAGAGAGCCTGCGACGGGCTATTTCCGCTGGCGATCGGCGGCACGGCGGTCGGCACCGGCCTCAACGCCGACCCCCGTTTTGGCGCGACGGTGGCGCGCAAGCTCGCCGAGGAGACGGGAACGCCCTTCACCTCGGCGCCCAACAAATTCGCGGCGCTGTCGGCGGACGACGCGATGGTGAACGTCAGCGCGGCGTTGCGCACGCTGGCCGGCGCGTTGATGAAGATGGCCAACGACATCCGCCTTTACGTCAGCGGGCCGCGCGCGGGCATCGGCGAGCTCAAGATCCCCGAAAACGAGCCCGGCTCCTCGATCATGCCGGGCAAGATCAATCCGACCCAGTGTGAGGCCCTGACCATGGTCGCGGTCCAGGTGTTCGGCAACGACCAGGCGGTGGCCTTCGCCGGTTCGCAGGGGCATTTTCAGCTCAACGTCTATCGGCCGGTCACCCTGCACAATGTGCTGGAGTCGATCCAGCTGCTTTCCGAGGGCTGCCGCTCCTTCGACGAACATTGCGCGCGCGGCATCGAGCCGAACGAGAAGCGGATCAAGGAGCACCTCGACAATTCGCTGATGCTGGTGACCGCGCTCAACCCGCATATCGGCTACGAAAAGGCGGCGCGGATTGCGCTCAAGGCCTACCGCGAGGATATCAGCCTCAGGGAAGCGGCGCTGGCGCTCGGCTATGTCACCGCCGATGAGTTCGACAAGTGGGTCCGCCCCGAGGACATGATCCACCCGCTCAAGAAAACCTGACCGCGGGCCTCCGCGCGCGGCGGTCAAGCTATCCTATGCAGGTGGTCCGCGGCGCCGAAGCTCCCGCGCCGCCTTGGGTCGGCGGACTTTTTTCATGGTATCGGGAGCTTGGGCAACGCGATCGCGTGGACGCCAATCATCCCCGCGAACTGGGCGAGCGTGAGATTCAAGTCGGCGATGGTCAGTGCGCACGCTTGCACCAGGACATCGGGAATTTGGGACTTGCTCGACTTCAAGTTGAACGTTTTCTGCATGAGCTGAGCAAGGCCCGGGCCAGCGGGCAGACCCTGCTTGAGTTGAAGTTGAAAGTTCTCGACAACGGGAATGGCCGCTTCCCAGCACTGGCCATGTCTGGTGTCCGGCGGCGTCTGCGCGTTGGCGTCGGCCAACGCGGCTTTCAGATCGTCGACGGTGAAGGTTTGCAGATTGGGGGCGACTGGCGGTCCAGCCAGCGCGGGAGCCGAAAGTAGGGTCACGACGATAAGTGCGCTAGACGAGAATTTCGACATCGCATTTTTCCTTTGCTTCAAAAACGCGAGTAACTGCATTGCGCTCGGGCCTGGATTTCGCTGCCAGCTCTCGAGCGTGCTCAACTTGAGGCCGCCCTGTTGGTCGCTTTTTCATCGGGGCTCGGGCCCGCGCCCTTGAGACGAACGATCGATTGGAGCGCGTCGAACCAGAAGGGCGCGCCGAACAGCGCAGCCACCGCCGTGATGAACCAACCCAGGAGCGGCCGGTACCAGATCGAAGGCGGCGCGGCCCAAAACGCTTCCCAGCGTCCGTGATCGTCCTGGATGTCGAGGAAATGCCCGGGCGCCCATCCGACCGGGAATCCGTCCTGCGCCATGGCGCTGATCGCGGCGAACACCTGTTCGCTGCTCGTGATGGCCTCATCGACGGTTTTTGGCTCGGCGGATGGAACCGTGGCGTGCTTCAGTCGGTCGGATAGAGCAGGCTCGCCCCATAGGGCGGTTCCAACCCGGATCGTGTCGAGATTGACCACAAACGCGGTCACGAGCGCGATGACGAACGTCATGACCTGCGTGCGGCGCTTGAAGTCGCCGCTGAGGCGATCCATCCCGTTGTCGAACCAGTTGGCGAGATCCTTCTTGAGCCGATCCATGTCGCCGCCGCAGCGAGCGACCATCCCCTGAAGCAGCTGATTGATCTGCGGGTCGGTAACTTTTGCGACCTTCTCGTTGAGCGTCGCCATCCGCGCCTTGAGCTCGGCGGTGGCCTCGACCCCCGGCGCCTGGGCGGCGGCGGCCGGCGTTGCGGCGGAGAGGCCGGTGATGTCGAGCATGGCCTCGGCGAATTGGACCTTGTCGATATAGGCGGGAGCGTTCTTGGTCGGATCGGCGCCTCCAGGCCCGAGAGGGCTGATGAGAGCGTGCTGGTAAAGCTCTTTCGCCAGGCCGGTGAAATTGGGATCGTTGACAAGCGCCATGATCCCGGTTCGCAGGTTATTCACCCGCACGTTGAGGGCCGAGTTGATCGCCTCGACGGATGCGCTGGTGAACAGGCTGATTGCGAGAAAGCCGAATATGATCCCCGCCGCGACATCGAGAATGGTGCTGCCAAACATCAGTCAATCCTCCCCAGAGTCGTAATACGCTCAGTGTTATCCTGAAGCGGCCAAAATCAATGTGACGCGGATCACAGTCCAAATCAGGCGTCGCGAAACCCAATTCGGGCCGCGCGACATCCAAATTCGAAGACCCGGCATTCTCAACGCCCCAAGCGTCGACGCCGCCCGCTCAGGCCGGATCGTTTGCGCTTAAGTGCGC
>JBAUXQ010000605.1:0-1756 GCA_049584355.1 Roseiarcus sp.
CTCGAGGACCTCATGATCCGGGCGACGGCCGCGGCCCGCGCCCGGGCGGCCGAAATGGCGGGATAGCGCGCCGTCCTTCTCCTTCTCGCCGTCGGCTACTCCGAGTGCGGCCGCTCCTGCGGCATCCCGTTCACTCTGAGGCTTCTGAGGTCGGTCGCCACGATCTCGTCGATCGCAGTCTCATCGAGCTCGAGGTCGCCTCGGGCAGCCATCAGCATGCGGCCGGCGAGCTTGTCGAACCGGCCTGAACCAATCTCGACACAGAGTCGCGCCGCGAAGGTCGCCGGCACGTTTATCCCCATTTCAAACAGGCGCGGCATGTTGGGGAGATAGTTCCGGCCGGCTTCGCTGGACAGCTGATGCTCGGTCATTCTGGTTCGCACCAAGCCCGGATCCATTGCAAAGGCCAGCACGCCGCTGCCTGCAAGCGTATCGGAGACGCATTCGGTAAAACGGAGAAGGCCAGCCTTGCTGGTTGCATAGCCGGAGCCGTTTGGGAACGAGGTTGCGGTCCCGCCGCCCGTCATGTTGATGATTCGGCCGCGACGGCGGGCCATCATCGCCGGTATCGCTGCACGGCAGCAGTTGAAGGTCCCCCGGACATTGACTTCGATGTCGCGCCACCAGGCGTCCGGTTCGACCTTCCAGATCGGACCGATCGCGGCGAAGGCGCCGGCGTTATTGACGACTAGGCTGACTGGACCGAGATCGCGTTCGATCGCCGCGATCGCCTTGGCGACTGAGTCGAGATCGACGACGTCGACCACGAAAGCGCTTGCGACGCCCCCTTCGCCAGCGATCGCCTTGGCGACGGCGTCAATCTCCGTCGCCGTTCGCGCAAGAAGCGCGACCTTGGCGCCTTCCCTGGCTTGCGCTTCCGCGATCGCCCGCCCGATCCCGCGGCCGGCTCCGGTGACAACAGCGACTTCGCCTGCGAGCTTCATATCGGGACGCCATTCCAAGGGGTCATTGGGGTGAATGTCTCGTCGCTGAGCCGGCCGTCAAGACCCGCCGCCACGGGCCGCCATTTTCGCAGGCTTGGCGGGGCGCAAACGAGCGCCTAGATAGGTACGACCGTTCTCACGGAGGAGGAGACGCCGCATGGCGAGCAAGCCGAAAAGCGAAGCCAAGCCCGCCGACGCGCGAGGCAAGATCGTCGACGCGCTGATGGAGCTCGCGGCGGAGCGGCGCTTCGAGGACATCTCGGTGCGCGACATCTGCAAGACCGCGGGCGTGTCGCTCGCCGATTTCCGCGAGGCCTTCCCTTCGAAGGGGGCGGTGCTCGCCGGATTCACGCGCCGCATCGACCGCGCGGTCCTTGCTGAGCACGGCGAGGAGCTCGCCGACGAGACCCCGCGCGAGCGGCTGTTCGACATCCTGATGCGCCGGCTCGAAGCGATGGCGCCCTATCGCGAGGGCGTCCGCGAGGCGGCCGCGTGGCTCAGGCGCAAGCCCGCCGCCGCGTTGGTGATGAATCAGGTGGTGATGTCCTCGATGCGCTTCATGCTCGAGGCGGCCGGCATCGAAGCCGAGGGCCCGGCCGGGGTCATCAAGCTCCAGGGCTTGGCGCTCGCCTGGGCGCGCATAATCCATGTTTGGCTCGACGACGACGACCCCGCCCTGTCCAAGACCATGGCGGAGCTGGACCGCGTCCTGACGCGGGGCGAGCGGGCGGCCGCGGGCGTCGATCGCTTGAACGCGCTGGCGAGCCCGTTCGCCGCGCTCGCCCAGGCGGCCTTCGATGCGGGCCGCAGGG
>JBAUXQ010000606.1:0-4452 GCA_049584355.1 Roseiarcus sp.
CACAGCGATGCGGCGCCTGGCGATGCGGTTTCGAGGCCTGCTTCGCGGGGGAACGGCGGAGGGGTTGGACGCTTGGCTGATCGATGCGCGCGCGTCTGGGATCTACGCGATGCAGCGTTTTGCGAAGGCGATACGCCAAGACCTGGAGGCGGTGCAGAACGCTATGTCGGAGCCCTGGAGCAACGGGCAGACCGAAGGACAGATCAATAGACTGAAGACCCTCAAGCGAGCCATGTATGGCCGCGCCGGTGTCGAGTTGCTCCGCGCTCGGATGATGCCGTTGTAGGAAGGCGATTTGCACCAAGAGTTGATCAGAACCCGAAATCTTGAGACTGGGGCGGTTCTTCGCTTTCGCTGCAGGAAATAGCGAGACCAGAACGGACTCGAGTCTCGAATTTGCTGCAAATGTGAGAATGCCGGATGAGCGTCGGCGAGCAGTTTGATTTTCGCGGCGTCGAATCGAATGCTCTCTCTTCCACTGCAAGCGCTCTCGATCCGGTCGTACAGATCGGGGTTGTTTTGTGTTCGCCAAAGCCCCGCGAGCAGAGCGACACGGATAGGTAACGGCGCCACGAGCGGCGTCGCAGTATGGACGGTGAACGGCGCGTGTCGGTCGACGTCGTCAAAGCCGGGGATGACGACATCAAGGACTCTGCCGCGCCAGATTTGTCTTTGGACATCGTTTCGAGTGCGTGAGCGAGGCAGAAGCAACAAATGCAAAAGAGCCACCGCAAACGCGGCCCGGTCGGTGGGAAGTTGGTCGATGCCGGCCAACATCTCCTCGCCATTCCTGGCTTCATCCCAAACATGGTCGAAGGCGTTGGCCGGGGGATAGATTTTGCCTTCGGTTATTTCTTGCAAGCGAGAACTGCAGACGGGGCAGGTGATCCGCCAACCGTGGCTCCAACTTTTGAGAAGGACTGTCGCGCGCCTGTCGCGCCTATGGATCGTTTGGCATTCGGGACACGCGAGAACCGGTTTGCCTCGCGCGATCATGGTCGCCAACCGGCCGTGATACGGCTGGTGGGTCATGCTCAGAATCATTTCCGGCGTCCGTCGCATGGCGCTTGCTATCGAACACGCCTCGCCAGCGGTTGGCCAATAATCGATGCGAGCGAACGACGGCGTATTGATCCCGGCGCGGAGATTCAACGCTGAGGGCGAGACCCCGTAGAATTCTGCATGGCGATTGAGCCAGGAGCTCAGGGACTCGTCCGGCGCTTCGTCAAGAACCAGAGGCAGCGGTTCGGGCAAAACCTCGGCGATGGTCACGCGAAGGCTGCTTCCGCGCTAAACATCGGTTGCCACTGATCGACCGCTCCATCCGTGATCCTTTCGACGCCATTCTCGATCGCCGCGATGGCGAGATCGTTCATAAGGCGGAAGATCCGCGCCGTCAGGCCATCCGTGATCTGAAGTATGCGACGCAGCGACAGCGCGGTCAGGACGCTCGGCTCTCGAAGCGGCAAGTTCCGCAGGATCGAGATCATCAACTCTTCGAAAGCGGGCGTCGATGACCATCGCGTGAGCGTCATTTCGTCAAAGCGCCGCGCCAATTGCGCATCGCCGCTGATTGCCTCGCGGGCATCAGCCACGCCGAAACAGACGAGGGATAGGTTAAGCTCATTGCTCAAATACCGAAGGGTGTTGAGGACGATGCGCTGTTCACGGGCGGTCCCCGCCAAAATGTTGTGAACCTCATCGATTACCAGAACCTGGAGCCCAATTGCTTTTAGCAAGCGTACCACGGTAAACTGCATGTCGACGGCGCCGGCGCGGAGCCCTTGGTTGACGCCGAGCGCGTGTAGGATCTGGGCGAACAGCTGACGTTCGCCGGGTTTTCCAGCGAGCTGGATCGACAACACCTGCTGGCGCTCGATGCCCTTGCGCGGATCGACGAGCGGAGGGTGATCTTCACAGAACTTCTTCATCAGCATGGTTTTGCCCATGCCACTGTCGCCATAGATTGCCAGCGATGGCATGCGCGTGGTCCGCGGATGTGCGGCCAAGCGGCCCATGGCCGCGAGCGCGGCCTTCGCTCTGGGATAGTGGACCCATCGCTCGGATTGGACCTCCCGAATCCGCAAGTCGTCGGACAGGTGCAACAGCTCCGCCGTAATCGCCGTCAGATGGTCAAACTGCTGTGCCAAGATTCACGCATCCCCTTCGACGGAAGTTATCCGTGTGCGCGAGTCGATCCCACGAAGCGAGCCGAGATCGCCGTCCCCAATTTTCTTGCCGGAAGGGCTGGCGATTTTGCCTTTGAGTTCGAGCGTGCGGCGATTGGCGCCTTGAACGAGCTCGCGTTGGGCGATCGCCGTCTTGACGATGGTCCGGCTATCCACTTCTCGCCTTCCCTTGGCCGCCAGAGCGCGGGACGCCGACTGGGCTTCTTGCAGCGAAATCGCGGGCAGGGTGATATCGCCGTAGCGCGCTTCGATAAAGTGCCCTGACGGGCGCAGGACGAATATCCTCGAGAGATCGCGCGGGTCGTATTTGACGAGCATTTTCTTTTTCAGGCGACCTACGTCCGCCGTAAGGACCGACGACCAATAAGTGAGGCCAAAGAGGTGGATGCCGTCTGGTCGCAAGGTGCGCTCCTGTTCGGGCAGGAAGGCCACCCAGAACGCCATGCGATCGACCGGCATGCGAAGCGGGAGCTTCGCCTCATGATCTCGCCAGACCGCAATTGGCGGGCGCTTCAAAGAACTGTGGACGCTGTTGTGATAGCGTCCGGCGACCTCGTGACCAATCCACCGCTCCAGTTCGCGAAGCGTCAGCCGGGCGGCTTTGTCCGACTTATAGTCCTCTTTCGCGCCGGGATTGGCTTGAGTAGTGCCGGGCAACAGGTGAACGGCGCCCATCATCGTGCCGATCAAACGTTCGATGTGGCCTCCGTAGTGCGGCTCACCCGGGATGCGCCAGATGATCTTGATGCCCGCATCGCGACAGGCGCGCACAAAGGCGCGGCTGCGGAAATCGGAGCCATTGTCGGCGTGCAATGTCTCCGGCAGTCCCGCCACGGGCCACGACGCCTCGATCTCGCGCTCTTTCAACCAAGCCGTCTTGTCGTGGACCGCGTGCAGCAAGGCGAGACTTGTCGACAGGCGACTCGGCGCCGCCATCGTGAGATGAAAGCCTGTCACCATCCGTGTGAACACGTCGATCGCAAAGGTGATCCAGGGCCGTCCGATCGGGTCGCGGGTTTCTTCGTCCACGACCACCACGTCCACTCGGGTGTGATCGATCTGAACGACGGCGAGCGGGCGCGCGGCCACATAGTGGCCAGGTGTCGCCTTCGTGGCTTTGATCGTGGCCTTGTCTCCTCGGCGCAGCGCCACCGAGCGCGCGTCGAGATCTTCGACCCGCGATTTGATAGTTCGCCAATTCGCCGGGGGATAGCCAGCTTCGACGCAGCGGAGCCGGACCTCTTGCACCAGCCTGCCGAACTTCGGCTTCTCCCGCTTGAGGTAGCATTGTCGGATCGTCTGAACGATCAACGCTTCGCGTTCTGGCGAGAGCGATCTCGATTTCTTCGGCCGGCCGACTGATCGCGGGAGAAGCGACGAAACAGTTCCTCCAACGCGATAAAGCCTGACCATGCGGTACAGAGTAGCCCGGCTAACCCCGAGCTCGTCGGCGGCCGCCTCAACTTCTTTCGCGGACAAAGCCGAGGTCCGCTGGCTGAGCAATGCGCGGATGACGTCTTCGCGTCGGCAAGCCTGTTCCCATTCCCGCTCGCGCGACACATCGTCGTTCATGGCAGGCCCCATCGTTCCGTAACCTCGGAACTGGCCATTCTCACGTTTCGCGCAGAGTCGCTATTCGATTCTCAGGGTTTTATACACATTCTCAAATTCCCTGCAGTTGCAACTCATTGAAAAAACTAAAGAGCAGTCTCACGATTTCGTGCAACGTGAGACCTGGGAGCGCAGCTGATCGACGGCGCGTCCGAGATAAACGGTGTTCCAGAGGGTGATGGCCGCGACGGCAAGATTGAGCCCGGAAGCCCTGTATCGTTGATTTTCGAAGGTGCGGTCACGGATTTCGCCGAGGCGGTGAAAGAACACGGCCCTGGCGAGGGCGTGCTTCGCCTCGCCCTTGTTGAGCCCGGCATTCGACCGTCGCCGTAGCGCCGGGTCGCTGATCCAGTCGAGGGTGAAGAGGCTACGGTCGAGGCGTCCGATTTCCCTGAGCGTCTTCGCCAGGGCATTCTGTTGAGGATAAGCCGCAAGCCGGCGCATCAGCACCGATGGCGCGACGGTTCCCACCTTGATCGACGCGGCGAGGCGCAGCGTCTCATCCCAGTTTTCGCCGATGATCCGAAAATCGACGGTTCCGCCGATCATGGGGGTCAGGGCGGCATAGGTTGTGCCTTTGTCCGCGACATAGAGCCGGCGATCGGCGAGATCGCGAATGCGCGGCGCGAACCGAAATCCCAACAGGTGGCAC
>JBAUXQ010000607.1:0-3067 GCA_049584355.1 Roseiarcus sp.
TTGGGCGAATTTATCGTGGTTCGTGGCGTCGGTCGCCTTGAGGTCGGTCAGGTCGATGACCGTCGCGCCCAGCGTGGCAAGCTCCGCGACATCGGGGTTGTCGCCAACTCGCGTGACGCCGCCGGCGATGCTCTTGGAAAGAAACAGCGCCCGATCGTCCTGGGACAGGATGATGTAGAACGGCTTGCGCGGCTTGCCGAAGCGGCGCATTTGCGACTTGAACACGTCGATGTCGATATCGGGCGCGGCCAGAAAGACGTAGCCGATCTTGTCCGCGTGACGGAGATCGCCCGAAATCTTAATCTGCCGGAACGCTTCGACAGTGACCCAATTGCCCATCGAGTGGGCGAGCACGTTGACCTCTTCCGCGTTGCTGGCGAGCAGCAGACGCAGCGTGTGCTCGAGGCCGTCGCGCGCAGCGGTGGCGCTGTTGAGGTCGTAGACATAAGCCGTGGGCTTTCCGCGCGACGCCCAGGTGAACAGCACTGGGACGCCAGGGGCTTTCGCATCGTGGGTGAGCTGCGCCAGCCGGTAAACCCCTTCGGCGAACATCGTGTTGAAGCCGTGAATGAACAGGAAGACTTTGCGGCTTCCGGGCGGCCGGCGCGCGAGTTGAGCGTTCAGGGCCTGAACGAACGCCTTGTCGCCGTCGAGATATCTTTCGTCGCGCACGACGAAATCCGTGTTCGGATCGCCCGGGGGCGTTGTCGCCCATTCGATCTCGCCTTGCCGATGGTTTGGCGGGATCGAGATCGTCAACTCGGCGTAGTCGGTGGCGGTCGCCCGGTCGCCGTTGAACAGCGTGCCCGGCCGGTCGTCGCGCTCCCGTGTCGTCGCGACAAGCAGGGTGTGGTCGACAGCGCCCGGAGAACTCAGCGCGACCGCGCTCAGAAAACCGCTCTCCGGCCGCGAGGCGCAGCCGACAAGACAGAAGGCGACAAACACAATCGCCAAAACGGAGAACGATCGCTTCGACGACCTCCCAAGCCTCAAGGACGAGGCGGCCGTCCGCGCCGCGAAGTCATCCACTCAAGCCCCCGCGCGCCCGTCGCCGGCGTCTAACAATTCTGAACCCGGCCCCCGAAGCCTCCTTAACGCGCCCGCGTTTCGATTGACAGTGAAAATACGCCTTGGCGCGTTTTCTTCGTCCGTTGCATGGCTTATGGATTTAGGCGCGCAACCCGCGCCCTTCGCCAGGCGGCTCCTCCGGCACGACCTTCGCCTCCTCAGATCCGACGCGTCAATGCTGCCATTGTAATCGACGGGTTATGTCGGATGGCGAAAGCTCCCTGGGCCAGCGGCGCAGAGTTTGGCGTCATGAGTTTTGGAGGCGGCAGTGCTTCAGCTTTACGGTAACGCAAAGTCCCGAGCGATGCGATGCCTGTGGATGCTCGAGGAGATTGGCGAGCCCTACCAGCTGATAGAGAAGAGCACGCGCCCTGACGACTTGCAGACCACGGAATACCTGCGGCTCAACCCGAATGCGCGGATTCCTACTCTCGTGGATGGCGAAGTGGTGTTGTGGGAATCGATGGCGATCAATATTTACCTCGCGCAAAAGCACCACGGGCCGATGCGGTGCGACAGCCCCGAGCTGTTGGGGCTGGCCGCTCAGTGGAGCTTTTGGGCCGTTTTGGAATTGGAGGAGCTGCTGCTTGATCTGTTGCAGCATCGTGCGGTGCTGCCTGATTTTGCTCGGGATCCATCGCATGCGGAACGCAGCGAGTTGCTATTGCAAAAACCACTAGGGGTGCTCAATGACGCTTTGGCCGGGCGCCAGTTCTTGGCCGGCGACCGCTTTACCGTCGCCGACCTCAATGTGGCCAGCATCCTGGTGTGGGGCAAAATGGCCCGGCTGGATTTCTCCGCCCATGCGAATGTCGCGCGATGGCTGGACGTCTGCTTGACGCGGCCGGCCTATCGTCGCGTCCGCGATCGGACGGCGAGGAAGTAATCCGGCAGTACCCGACGCCTTCGCAGTCGGTCGCTATGATGCTCGCCGGAGGAAGGCGAATACCAGGCCGACAATCACGATGACGACCGCAACCCACACGAGAAGATGGGCCCCGCTCATGGCGGTCGCGGAGACGCCGCCAAACCCGAGGAGCGCCGCCACCAGCGCGACAACGATCAGGACAATCGCATAATAGATAAGGTTTCCGGGCATGTCCGCGCCACTCCAGGTTGGGCGGATGTATCCGCCGTCAACCTGCTAAACGGGAACACCCGCATTTTGTTCCGCCGCACGGATCAGACCGGGGCTCGAAAGGGCATCGAGCCCCGGGCGCCAAATGGTTGGCTTTTCCCTTAACATGCAAAGCGATGGCTGAGGATCACGAGCTCGCGAAAGCGATGGCGCGCCTCGACGCGCTCACCAACTGGGAGCGGCGGCCGCGCGCAACCATGCGGGTCGGGATCGAGCCGATGATCGACCTCGCCGCGCGGCTTGGCGACCCGCAAAACTCCTTTCGTTCGGTCCATGTCGCGGGAACCAAGGGCAAGGGGTCGGTCTCAGCGCTGATCGAGGCCGCGCTGACGCGGGCCGGCGTTCGCGTCGGACGCTACGCCTCCCCGCACGTCGAGCGGCTGACCGAACGGGTAAGCCTCGAGGGGCGCGAGGCGGACGAAGCTTCGCTCGCGCGCGCCCTCGATTCGGCGCTCGACGCCTACGAGGCCGCGCGCAAGGCCGGGAGCCCTGCCGCCGACGCAACCTGGTTCGATCTTCTGACCGCCGCCGCCTTCATCATTTTCGCCGAGACGCGGCGCGAATGGGCGGTCGTCGAGGTCGGCCTTGGCGGGCGGCTCGATTCGACAAACATTGTCAACGGCGAAATCGCCGTCGTCACCAACATCGGGCTCGAGCACACCGAGATTCTGGGCGACACACGAGCGGCGATCGCGGGCGAGAAGGTCGGCATCCTGAAGCCCCGCGCAGCGCTCATCACTTCGCTCGACCCGCATGACGAAGCCGGGCGCGTCCTTGAAGCCCGAGCCGAGGAACTCGGCTCGCCCGTCGTCCGCCCGCGTCCCGGGCCGAAGGCGACGATCGAGGAGGCCAATGTCGCGC
>JBAUXQ010000608.1:0-8165 GCA_049584355.1 Roseiarcus sp.
CGTAATAGCCGATCTGCATATAGTAGAGCACCCGAGCCCGCACCAACGCGTCCTCGTCGTCATAGCCGAAGCGGACGAAGAGGCCCTTGAGCGCCTCCGTCCTGACGCGATCGGAACGGTCGAGGGCCTTGCGCACATTGGCCGAGCGGCGCGCCCATTCCCGAACGGCGAAATCGAGCCGCGGGCTGAAGATGGCGGGGTTGACCCAGCAGCGAAAGACGTTGCAAACCGCGTCATTGACGGTCCCAGCCGACTCGTCCGCCTGGCTCACGATCGAGCGGGTGTTGAGCCTGTCCCAGCGGTCGAGCAGGGCGTCGAGAAGCTCGTCCCGATTCTTGAAATACCAGTAGAAGCTCGACCGCGACACGCCGAGCCGTTCGCTCAGGTTGAGCACCGTGACATGCGCGACCCCCTCGACGGCAAGCACGCTCAGCGCCAGATCGAGCCAGTCGTCGCGCGTCGCCTTGACGTTCCCCAATTGCGCTGGCCGTTCCGGCGGCGCGCCCGAAGCCAGGGGCGGGGTTGCGGAATCCGTCATCGGTCAGCTCGCCGCCGGCGCTTTGCTGGTCATGCCCGCATCGCTTTGCCGAGCGGATCGTACGGCGAGGACGCGATGACCCGCGCCTTCCGCTCGGCGCCGACGATGTGGACGCTGAGCTCGGAGCCGACCTCTCCGGCTTCCGGCGCGACCAAGGCCATCGCCAGGCTTTTGCCGACGGTATGGCCATAGCCGCCCGAGGTCACAAAGCCGGCCATGGTCCCCGAACGCCAGACTGGCTCATAGCCGGTTGCGTCCGCGTCGACCGCGTCGACCTCGAGCGTGACCAGCTGCCGGTCCGGCGGCGGACCCTTGCTCTCCATGAGCGCCGCCTTTCGGCCGATGAACTCGCCCTTGTCCCAGGCGATCCAGCGGTCCATGCCGGTCATGCGCGGGGTATAGGCCTGGGTGAACTCGGCCGACCAGATGCCGAAGCTCTTTTCGAGCCTGAGCGACAGGAGGGCGTTGTAGCCATATTCCCTGACGCCGAGGTCGCGCCCGGCCTCGAGCAGGGTCCGGCGCAGGCCGGCGTGCTCGAGGGCGCGGCAGTTGATTTCGTAGCCGAGTTCGCCGGTCACCGACAGGCGCGCGACCTTCGCCCGCACCAGGCCGACGTCCAGCGCCGTCGCGCCCATGAACGGCAGGGCGGCGTTCGACACGTCCTGATGCGTGACGCGAGCGAGCAACTCGCGCGATTTCGGGCCGGACAGCGAAAAGCCGATAACGTCGTCGGAAATGTCGCGCACGCTGACCCCGTCGCGCGCATGGTCAGCGAACCAGCGCATATGCCACTGGCGGAGGTAGTAAGAGCCCTCGATCCAGAATGTCCCGTCGCCCCAGTTGATGATTGTGAGGTCGCCCTTGAGCTTTCCGGTCTCCGACAGCATCGGCGCGAGCTTGGCGCGGCCGGGCTTCGGCAACCGGGCGACCGTCATCCAGTCGAGCCAGCGCTCGGCCTCCGGGCCGGTCACTTCGTAGCGCGAGAACGAGGCGATATCGAGCAGGCCGACGCCCGCCCGCAGCATGCGGCATTCGGCGCCGACGATATCGAAGGCGTTCGACCGCTTGAGGGTCGGCTTCTCCTCGAATCCTGGCGGCGCGAAATAGAGCGGAACCTCGAGTCCCCACGAATTGCCCCAGTGACAGCCTGCGGCGGTCATCGCGTCATAGGCCGGCGTCGTCTTGAGCGGGCGGCCGGCGGGCAATTGCTCGTTGGGATAGGTCATCACGAAACGGCGGGCGTAGAACTCGCCGGTCGTCTCTTTGATGAATGCGCGACTGGACGCGTGGGCGCCGTAGCGGGCGATGTCGAGGCCGTAGACGTCGGTCGACGCCTCGCCATGGATCATCAATTCGGCGAGCGACTTGCCGACGCCGCCGCCCTGCAGAAACCCGGCCATGACGCCGCAGGCGAGCCAGTAGCCGCGCTTGTCCGCGATCGGGCCGACGAGCGGATTGCCGTCGGGCGAGAAGGTGAAGGCGCCGTTGACCCATTTGCGCACGCCGGCGGTCTGCAAGACCGGATAGCGGCGGTGAACGAGCTCGAGCTCGTCGGCGATCCGGTCGATATTCTCCTGCAGCAGCTCGACGCCGTAATCCCACGGCGCGCCGTCGATCGACCAGTGTTGGGGATGGGTTTCGTAGATGCCGACCAGCATCCCCTTCTGGTCCTGCCGCATGTAGGTGAACCCCTCGAGGTCGACGACCATCGGCAGTTCGGTCGTGGACGCCGCGATCTCGGGGATCGTCTCGGTCAGAAGGTAGTGGTGCTCGAGCGGCGACAAGGGGAGGTCGAGCCCGACCATCCGGCCGACCTGCTTCGCCCACAGGCCCCCGGCGTTAACGACATGCTCGGCGTTGATGGTCCCCGCTTCGGTGACGACGTCCCAGGTCGAGTCGGGGCGCTGCTTCAGCTCAACCACCCGGTTGTGCTCGATCACGGTCGCGCCGCGCTTCTTGGCGGCGCCGGCGTAAGCCCAGACCGTCCCCGTAGTGTCGACGTAGCCCTCGCGGTCGGCCCACATGCCCCCAAGCACGCCTTCGACGTTGATGATCGGGCAGCGGGCCTTGATCTCATCGGGCGTCACCAGGCGCACATCCTCGATGCCGATCGCCTGGAACCGGCGATAGGACGACTGAAGCCATTCCCAGCGTTCCGGCGCAGAAGCGACATGAATGCCGCCGGTCATGTGCATGCCAATCGACTGGCCCGATTCGGCTTCGACGTCCTTCAGGAGGTCGATCGTATAGGCTTGCAGGATCGCCATGTTGGGGTTGGCGTTGAGCGCGTGGAAGCCGCCGGCAGCGTGCCAGGACGATCCCGCGGTCAGTACCGAGCGTTCCACCAGCGCCACGTCGGTCCAGCCGTATTTCGTCAGATGGTAGAGAACTGAGGCGCCAACGACGCCTCCCCCGATAACGACAACGCGATACTGCGATTTCATGCCCGGCCCGCCTTAACGGAATAGCCATTTAATGCATGGTAGCCAACTGTTCGGCGTCCGTCTAGACAATCATGTCCAGACAGGCTTCGAACGGTTCGTTTTGTCGGCAGTGTGGCTTTTGTCGCCTTGTCGCCTGAGGCGGAATATGAGTATGGATGAGTGATCCGCGTTCACCGCGACGCCTGCGAGCGCCTGGGTCGGATTCACGCGCTCCAAAGGCCGTCGCCAAGGCGGTGAACGAGTGTCTGATGGCCGCGGTTCATGAACGGCGCCGGGCCGGGGCGCGAGCGGCGACGCCGAAGAGGGGGCGAGGGGTATTGCGTGTTCATTCGAGACGTCTTCACACGAGACTTCGCTGAAAATCGGAGAGCCTGACGGAGCGTATCGACGGAGACCAAAAGTTGTTCGTACGTGTTCATGCGTTCTGAAGCAAAGGGGTGGTATGAGGCGGAGCGGGGCTTTGACGCTCGGTGCGGTCCTGATGCTTGGCGGCGTAACCGGCGGCTGGGGCGACGAGCTGTCGGGCTCCGTCGGCGCGGGCGTCCCGTCTTCCGGCGGGTTCTCTTTGCCCGCGCTCCCAGACGAGTGGAATTGGAGTGATTTGCCCGTGCGGCTGTCAGCGTCCGAATCCGTAGGCTACAACAGCAACATTCTTGCTCTTCCGACCGGGACGAGCGTGACGAACGGCCTGCCTCAAGGCGATTTTACCTCGACGTCGTCTTATGGCCTGTCAACCAAGGCCAACTGGTATGGCCAACAGTTTTTTTTCGACGGCACGTTCGGAGTGATACGGTATCTTCATGAGACCGGCTTCGACTCGAATGTATACTCATTTAGTCCCGGCGTTAACTGGACCCTGACCTCCCGCTGCGCCGGCACGCTTGTTGGGCTCTTCACCAAATCCCCCTCGACGATCACCGAGATCGTTGGAACCGGCATCAACTATGCGACAGAGACGTCGCTGAGCGAAACCGGAAAATGCGCGATCTCCAATGGGTATTCAGTGGTTTTCAACAGCAGCGCGACAAAGACCAACAACTCGAATCCGCTAGACGCAGTGAATAACGCCAACATCGAAATGATTTCCGCCGGCATAGAATATGCGAAGGGCAATGGCGATCTGAGTCTGCTGGCGACTAAGTCCGACACCAACTATGCGAGTCGTGGCGCGGCTTTAAACGCCCTCGGACTGGCAAACACCATTGTTTTTCATAGCTTCAGCCTGAGCTATGCCAGGCAGATTAATGCTAACCTGTCCGTGACCGGACAGCTCGGCCTTGTGGGGGTCACCAACGCGTTCACTCTGGGTTTGCCCAAGACGCTCCTGCCGACATTTTCGCTGGCCGCCTCATGGGCGATCACGCCGAAGGTGTCGCTGTCCGCGTCCGCCAGCAGGACTGTCGCGCCCCCGACGACGCTTATCGGCAACGCCGAGGTGGCGTATTATACCAACCTGGGTCTGACCTATCAGGCGACGCCCAAGGTCGCCTTTTCCGCCTCCGGATCGGCCGGTTATACGAGCGTGGCGTTCACGCCGGCGGCAGTGGGGACGATGACAGTCTTGGTGCCCTTCCTGACCACCACGAATTATTATGCGCTGACTGCCGGTATGACATATGCGATGACCCCCTTCATCAGCGACGCGCTTAGCGCCTCGTATACCGAGCGGGTCTCGGACCATGTGATCACTCCGCAAGACTTGATCACGGTAAGCCTGAACTATAGACCGTACTGAGACTCCGGAGTTGGAGCATATTGCGATGCTTATGATGATGCGAAAGGTTCGGCTGTGGACGCTGGGACTCTGCGTCTTGACCATCGGGGCGACCGCCGCGGCCGGGGCGCGCGCCGCCGGCCGCGTTCTCACGACCCAGGACGTCGTCTCGATCAAGGTTGTCAATCAACCGGACATGGACACCTCGACACGGGTCGAAACTGACGGGACCATCGACTTTCCCTACGTCGGCCGGATCAAGGCCGCGGGCTTGAGTGAGGACAGCCTGGCGCGCACCATCGAAAGACGATTGGCGGCGCGCCAGATCGTCACTGACCCGCACGTGCTGGTGGAAATCTCGAACTTCGGCACCCAGGCAAGCGTGCAAGGCCAGGTCGGCGCGCCTGGGGTCTATACGCTCGATCGCCCAACGAATCTGACCCAAATTTTGTCTCGTGCCGGCGGAGTGAGGGACGTGGGCGTCGGCGGAACGATCACCGTGCGGCGAGAGCACGGCGCGATTGTCAAAACGTTTGACTCCAAGGAGGTGCAAGCCGGCCGCGGGCCCGGCGCGACTCTGTTGATCGCCAACAACGATGAGATTTTTGTCGACCTCGCGCCATTTTACTATATATATGGGTATGTAGGGAAGCCGGGCGAATTTCCTTTGACTCGACCGCTGACGGTGCAAGAAGCTATTTCGATCGGCGGCGGATTGGCCCAGCTCGGTACAGAATGGCGGATCAGGATCAAGCGCAAGGCGGCGGATGGCCAGACAATCGATGTCCCGGCTTCGCTCGACGACCAAGTGGAGGGGGGCGACATCATTGTGGTCAACGAGCGGATATTCTGATAATTGACTTTACGAAATTTCTTGTTCGAACTGACCGCGTGACAATATAGGAGGCCGATCGTGTCGATAAGCCAGGTTCTGGTCATCCTCCTGCGCCGCGGGTGGATCGTTGTGCTGGCGCTCCTGACCACGATGATCGTGGCGGGAAGCGTCTTGCTGTTCGTCCCAGGACGGTACGACGCAGTCGCGACCGCAAGCATCGACCCAGGCAACGTCGATCCTATTTCCGAGACGCCGGGCGCCGCGCCGATCATGCTCATGCAGGGCAATATTATGCAGCTTGTCACCAGCCAGCGGGTGGCGGTCGACGTCGTCAAGCGATTGAACTTGACCGCCAATCCGCAGGTTCAGCAGAGTTTCCGGGAATCGGCCTCGTTCGGTCGCGAGAGCATAGACGAGTGGATGGCTTCCTCGCTGGTGAAGGGGGTCGACCCGAAGTTCAATATGGGGACCAATGTCCTGGCGATTAAATACAAATCGGGCGACCCGAACCAGGCGGCGCTGATCGCAAACGCGTTTCTCGCGTCGACCATCGACGGCTCAGTGGCGATGAAGGCTGCCTCCGCCGACCAGACTGCGCGCTGGTTTGCGCCGCAAATCGAGGAATTGCGAAAGGATGTAGAGACGTCGCGCGCCGCGCTTGAGGCCTTCCAAGCCCGGACAAACATGGTGTCGACGACCGATGGCGGGGATAGCGAGACCAGCCAATACATGGCGATCAGCCAGCAATTGTCAGCCGCCAGGGCGCAGATCAACACGCTGCAGAGCCGACTGACGAGCGGCTCCACCGACCTGTCGAACGATCCGGCCGACCCCGATCTTCAGATTCTCGCGACTTTGAAGGAGAAGCTGTCGACCTCCCAATCGGCCATTGAGGCCGCTAAGGGCACCCTTGGCTCCAACAATCCGAAGATGATGGCCGAACTGGCAAATCTCGCCTCGATTCGCAAACAGCTCGGCGACGCGACGGAGAAGATGCGGCAGCATCTGAAGGAGCGCATCGCAACGACGCAGGACCAGATCGCTTCCCTGCAGGTCGAGGAAGCGCAGGCGCAAAAAACATTAATCGCAGTGCAAGGTCAGCGCTCCCGCCTGGGTGAATTGCAGCGCGACGTCATCTTCCGCTCCGAGCAACTCAACGCGCGGGAAAGAGCGGCGGCGGAGGCCAAGCTGAAAAGCAAGCTGACGTTTTCGGATATGACGGTCCTCGACAAGGCGACGCCGCCCATCGAGCCGGCGTTTCCGAAACCGCTAGTCGTGATTCCGGTCGGGGTCGCCGCCGGCCTCGTGCTCGGCCTGTTGCTTGCGCTGCTCGCGGAGGCGACCGATCGCAGGGTCCGCTTTCCGGTCGATCTCGAATATGCGGCGTCGGCCCCGTTCCTGGGCAGTCTCGACGCCGTCCGACGGGCGAGGGCGCGCGTCGGCGCGTCGCGTCGCGCTCTTCGACCGGCTTAAGTCGACACGACAGGGCGCCCGTCGCTAATATTGGTCTGCGGCGGACCGACCCAAAAGACCGGAAACGGTTTGGGAAACAATTCTGGGGTAACATCATTGGCGACAGCCGTCTCGGCAGGGGCGGGTCGACAATCGAATATTGAGAGCTTCAGCAAATGGCGATCAAACCAAATTACCAGAAAGAGTCGGAAGTCGTTGCCATTGGGGCGTCGAAGGATCCGATTGAGCAGCAGATCCTGGCGGCGGGCAACCTGAGCGAGGCTCAGGTTGAGGCGATCCGCGGCTTTCAGCGCCGCAAGGGGCTAACGTTTGGGGAAGCTGCAATCGCCCTGGGCTTGGTGCGCCGAGACAGTTTGTTTCTGGCGCTATCGAAACGATACAACTATCCGGTGCTCAACTTCGGGGTCGACGAGGCCCGCTTTTCGCGTGAGCTCGTCGTCGGCTACCAGCCCTTCAGCACCGCCGCAGAATCCTTCCGTTCCGTTCGTTCCGCGCTTGCGACCGGCCCCCTCTCGCAGGGAAAGAATGCGTTCGCCGTCATTGGTCCACACGCGCGGGTCGGGGTCACCTACTTCGCCGCAAATCTGGCGCTCTCGTTCGCGAGATGGCCGTCCCGACGCTCCTTGTCGACTCCAACCTGAGGAAACCCAGGCTTGCCTCGCTCTTCGGCGTGGATCCTAAAGCCGAGGGGCTGGTCGAGGCGCTGACCCATGGCGACGCCGAATTGCCGCCGGTCACCCTCGATATCGTGCCGGGCTTGTCGCTGCTTGTGGCGGGCGCAACGGCGCCCCACCCGCAGGAGTTGTTGAGCTCCAAGGAGTTCTTGACCCTGTCGCAAAACGCCCAGCGCAATTACGGCGTGGTGATCTACGACACGCCGCCGGCGCTGGAGAGCTCCGACGCCTATGTCGTGGCCTCCCGTGTCGGCGCGGCGATCATCGCCGCCCGGCGGCACCGGACGAAGACGAGAGACATCTCCAAAATCTCGAAGGCGCTGGAGGGCTTCCAGTGCGATATCGCCGGCACGGTTCTCGCGCGCTTCTGAGCGCCGGCGTCCGGCCGCGAGATCGCGGCGGGGCCGACGGATCGCGCCGACGCGGCGGGCGCCGTCGCTAAGCATTCCGGTTCGCTCGATCTCCGGAGAGAAAGCGTTGCGCAAAA
>JBAUXQ010000609.1:0-5490 GCA_049584355.1 Roseiarcus sp.
GCCTGATGGGCACAGCCTCGCTCGAGGCGGCCGACGGCGCCATCCTTGGCGTCAACCTCGAGGAGGCGCTGCGCCGCAGCCAGCGCCGGCCGATCGACGTCGGGCGCGACATGCGCCTCGGCGGAACGGCGTTCGACAAGCTCGCCGTCTCGTTGAGCCTCGACAACGGCCGCGCCCAGATCGAGCATGGCGCGCTGACCAGCGGCGGCGTGAGCGCTGGATTGGAAGGGCTCATCGATCTCGTCGCCCAACAATGGGCGTTGCGCCTCAATGCGGTCCAGACGGACGCCGCCGGCCAAGAATCGCAGAACGCCGCCCATTTGACGCTCGACATCGACGGGCCGTGGCCGTCGCCGACGGTCCGGGCGATCGGCGGGGGCGATGGAGCCGAGCCGGGCGGCGAGCTCCAGACGCCGCCGGCGCGCTGAGGCGCCGCCTGCGGCAACGCGGGTCGGGCAGCGCCGACCTCGAAACGGCAATCGTCGGCGCGGCGCAAGCGAATTCGTCGTCGATCGTAACGCGCCCGCAACGTTAACGGCGAAAGACCGAAATCTTTCCGACCTGCGCCCGGATTCGCTCGTATATTCACTAAAATTACACGTCGAAGATAAGGCCGGGGTAAGCCATTGGCGCGCAGGATTCGGCGTCAAAACGAGGTTGCGGTCCGGCGACGATGCGGTCAACAGGCAAATTCTTCGCGCGCGTCAGCCGCCTTTCACGAAAACTGGCCGGCGACGAGACCGGCTCGCCGGCGGTCGAATTCGCATTGGTCTTTCCGATCTTCATCGCCGTCGTGCTCGCGACGCTCCAGGCGGCGTCGATCTTCCTCGTCAAGGCGTTCTTCGAATCGGCGGCGGAAGAGGCGGCGAGGGTCGTCCTGACCAATCAGACCGAGACCCTGACGGTGGCGCAGTTCCAGACCGAGGTCTGCAACCAGCTGACCGCGCTCTTCAGCTGCGCCCAGGTGACCGTCGAACTCGAGCCGCTGCCGACCGGCACGACCAACCTCAGCTCGATGCTGCCGCAGTTCAACTCCAGCGGGACCGTCGTGAGCACGCCGCCCGTCGACGTCGGCGCCAGCGCCGGCGCCTCGGGGACCGACATGCTGCTGGTGGTCATGTATCCGTGGCCGGTCTACGGGGGGCCGCTCGGCCTCAACTTCGCCAACATGGGCAACGGCAAGATGCTGATGACGTCGACCCAGGTGTTCCGGATCGAGCCGCTGTGATGATCCGCCATTTGGGACTGCTCCGCCGGGGCGGGCGCGCGTTCCTCGCCGACGCTCGCGGCCTGGCGGCGATCGAGCTGGCGCTGATCCTGCCGTTCGCCGCGATGCTGATGAGCCTCGTCGTTTACGGCGGCCAGGCCTATTGGGTGCAGCGTAAGGTGACGCTGGCGGCGACCACGGTCGCCAATATCTTCGCCCAGGCCAACAACACCAACAGCTCTACGATCACCGCCGCCGAGCTCAACCAGATTCTCGCCTATCCGAACCTGATCCTCTATCCTTACAACGCCACCGGCGTCGCGGTCGAAGTGTCGCAATTGCAGGTCACCGTCAACGCGAACGGAACCGCGACCGGCACGGTCTGCGGCAGCTGGGCCAACGCCAATGGAACGCCGCGCCCGATCAACCAACAACTGTCGGTCGACCCGTCGATCGCCGCCGCCTTTTCCGGCTCGGCCAACAATGACAGTCCCAATTGCAACAGCACCGCCAATTATGTCGTACTCGGCGAGGTGCAGTATCCTTTTCAGCCGACCGGACTCTATTTCGCGGTCAGCACGATGACGCTGCACGACTCGATCATCATGATCCCGCGCGTCGCGAGCCCGATCACCGTGCAGTGACGGGGCGAACCGGGCGATGGATTCGCGCCCTAATGGATTCTTGGCGCCCGTCCACGGGTTGAGCGCCGGGACCCGCGCCCGCTGGGCGTTACCCTTCTCCGTCCGACAGCGAGCCTTGACATATTCAGGGGTGTGCGACACTCGCTTTGAGGATTGAGCACTACGGAGGCGAGGATTGTCGGTTCGCACGAGGCCGGGCGTCGCGCGACTGATCCGGACGCCCGATGCAGAGCGGAAGCAGGGGCGAGCTCCCACGCAGATCGGCGACCACAATCTGCGGGTCACGCTCGAGGCGATACGGCGCGACGGACCGCTGACGCGCCTCGAGCTCGGGAGAAGGACCGGTCTGACCGGGCCCGGTATCACAAATATCCTCCGCCGGCTTGCCGACGATGGCCTCGTCACTGCGCGCAAGCGCGTGGAAAGGGGCGGAGGACAGCCTTCAACAGAATTCGCGATAAACTCGGATGGCGCCTTCAGCGTCGGGATTCGGCTGCGTGAAATGGAGGGCGAAGCGGTTCTTCTGACCTTGGGCGGCGAGGTGTGCGAGCGGCGTTCCTTCGACACGACCTCGGACCCTGTCGCGGCGATCGAGAAAGTCGCCCTGTCGATGACCATCGCGCGCGGGTCGTCGGTGAGGATGCTTGGCGTCGGCGTCGCTTCGGAGGACCCCGGCGCTCACGATCTCGGCCGACTTACAGAAACGGGCCTCTTTTCAAGAGTTTTTTTCGAACGGGACTGCGTGACTGCGCTTCTCGCCGAATCCACGTTCGGCGTCGGTCGGGTCGAAGGCGGCATTATGCTGATTATCGTCGATCAACGCGTGAGGGCGGGCTTTTTGTTCCGCGGCGCGCCTTTTGGCGGCGTTCACAACAGGGCGGGCAGCATCGGTCTCATGCGCACGGGCGCGGACCACGTTCCGCTCGACTCCGTGGCCGGCCTGGGCGCTTTTTGGGAGAGGTTGAGCTCGACAGAAAGATCGCAGCTTGCAGCCGGCGCGGACATCGCGATCAGCCCGCCTATCCGCAATTGGGTCCGCGACGCCGCAGGGCATCTGGTCGACGCTATTGTCGCGACGGCGGGCTTTCTGGCGCCGGGAGCGATCCTTATCGGCGGCGACCTCCCCGCCAACATCGTCGAGGAACTTATTGCGCAGATTTCCGTGGAACGGCGGAACACCGCCGTGCGGCCTGTCGTCACGCCGTGGATTTCGCCAATTCGCCGGACAACGTTTCCCGGCGCGGGCATCGCGATCGGCGCCGCGCTGCTACCGTTTTTCGACCAGCTGTTGCCGTCGCCGATGTCAAAGATCGCCTAAGCGTCGAGAGATCGGCGGATCCGCATTCTGGCAGGCCCGCCGGATTTGAGATCAGGCGACTGCGCGATCGCTGTGGTCGAGGTCAGACGCCATCGCCTTGTCGAGTACTTTTTGGATATTGACCGCGCGCCTGAACGACGGCTCGAGAGTCGCGCCCGCCTTCACAGCGGCGGCGAAGCGCTGGTAGTTCGTCTCGACGGGTTCGAACGGGACGTCCCGCCACGTCGCTGTGTTCACGTCCTCGCCGAGACAGGCTCGCAGCGTCGATTTCCCCGTGTCGTAGATCATTTCGATCGACCCTTTGTCGCCGTAGACTCGCAGCCGCAACTGATCGAGTTGACCCGCGGCCGTACGGGTCGCCTGAATGGTGCCGATCGCGCCGTTGCCGAACTCAACGGTCATTGCGAAACTGTCGTTGGCGTCGAGGTCGTACTCGCCGATGGTGTTGGTCGGCGGCGCCTTGTCGAAGGTCTTGAGGCGAGCGAAGACGCGAGCGACGTCGAGTCCCGAGCCGTAAGATGCGAAGTCCACGATATGGATTCCGATGTCTCCCAGGGCGCCGTTGGACCCATGCTTCTTACTTAGCCGCCAGAGCCATTTGCTCTCGGTTTTCCAGTCGCCCCATGCGTTGCCGACAAGCCAGCTTTGGAGGTGCGAGGCTTCGACATGGCGAACCGTGCCGACCGCGCCCGCCAGCACCATTTCCCGGCCCTTCTGCAGCGCCGGGGAATTTCGGTAGGTCAAGTTCACCATCCCGACCTTGCGGGACTTCTCCATCGCCTCCGTCATCTCCATAGCCAGGGTCGCGTCCGTCGCCAACGGCTTCTCGCAGAAAACGTGCTTGCCGGCGGCGATCGCGACCATGGTGGTGGGGTGATGGATGCGGTCCGGGGTAACGTTCGCGATGGCGTCGAATTCGCCCCAGGCAAGCGCATCCTCGAGGCTTGCGAACTGCCGATCGATCTTGTGCTGGGTGCTAAACGCGGCGAGGCGATCCGGCAAGACGTCGATGCCGCCCACAATCGTCACGCCGTCGATCGACGAGAAATTGGTGGCGTGGGCGCTAGCCATGCCGCCGGTGCCGAGAATGAGAAGGCGCATTTCCTGTGTTTCCTCTCTGTTTTTCCGATGCCCGTGGGGCCAGCGAAGCGCGCGCCGCTTCGGGCTCGCTCATACGCCGCTTGACATCATAACAAAGTTACTTAATCTATCCAACAGGAGCCGCCAAGCCGTCGCAGGCGAACTGCGCAACGGCGTCTCTCAAGCCAGACTAGGAGGAACCCCATGTCGATCAGAACGAGTGTCAGCGCGCTAGCGCTTATCGTGTCGTTGTGGCTGCCGCCCTGGGCGCTAGCCGCGGATTCGGACCTCGTGTCGTCGAGCCGAATCGGGCTTGCTAGCGCGCCCAATAAGCTCGCCGTAAGGCTGAACACCAGCAGTCCAGGCAACGGCGATCCAGCGGTCGCCAAGGGCTATCAGGATCTGTTCGTCGCGTTCATCAAAAAGCATCCGGACTGGCAGCTCGAGATGCAGATCGAGACGCAGGACATCGGCAACGAGCAGGCGAAGATGCTTGAGGAGGCCAAGACCGGCAACGCGCCAGATTGCGCCGCGGTCGATTCGTTCGTGCTCGGCCAGTTCAAGCTCAATCATGTGCTGTCCGACCTGACGCCCTATTTCTCGAAGGACGAGGTCGCCGATCTCTTTCCGTTTGTCCGCGAAGGCGTCAGCGGCGCCGACGGCAAGATCTATGCGTGGTGGTGGAATACCGACCTCCGGGTGCTCTACCGGAGAACGGATATCGCGCCTGACGCGCCGCAGACCTGGGATGAACTGAAGGCGGCGGGCATCGCATCCGCGAAGAAGGGGATGGAAGGCGTTATTTTCAATGGCGGCCGCTATGAAGGCGCAACGCTGGACTGGCTGTCGAACTATTGGGATCTCGGCGGCAGGCTTGTCGACGATTCCGGCAAACCCGTGTTCGGCGACGCGGCCAATAAGCCCCTCTTTCTCAAGGCCATCGGCTATTACAAGGACCTCGTCGACTCGGGCGCCGCGCCGAAGCGGGTCACGACCATCGCCAATTACGACGACCTCAACGCCGCCGCTGCCGCCGGGACGAGCCTGTCCCGATTTGAGATCCACGCCGAACGCCTTGTTCGCCGGGGTTGAAAACACCGGATACTTGTCAAACAACGAGGCGCGAGTCGGGAGCGCTTGCTCGAGCCCGTTGGCGGGGCCCATGTAAACGTCCCTGATGAGGTTGGCGCACATCTCGACCTTTTTCGGATCCTTGCTGAACGACGCCATGGTCCAGCCGC
>JBAUXQ010000610.1:0-4699 GCA_049584355.1 Roseiarcus sp.
GCGTCTGCGCCTCGACCCCCTGGCTGGCGTCGACGACCAGGAGCGAGCCCTCGCAGGCCGCCAGCGACCTCGACACCTCATAGGCGAAGTCGACGTGGCCGGGCGTGTCCATCAGGTTGAGGACATAAGGCTTCCCGTCATTGGCCCGGTATTCGAGCCTGACCGTCTGCGCCTTGATGGTAATGCCGCGCTCGCGCTCGATATCCATCGAGTCGAGCACCTGCTCGACCATCTCGCGCTCGGCGATCGTGCCGGTCTGCTGGATGAGCCGATCGGCAAGCGTCGACTTGCCATGGTCGATGTGGGCGATGATCGCGAAGTTGCGAATGTTCTCGATCGGGTGGGCAGTCATGGGGCGCGGGATTAGCAGGGCGGACGGCTCTAAGCCACCCCCATCACCAGGCCCTCGATGTCGTGCTTCTGGGCGACGGGCGTGAGCTTGTCCACCACCCGACAGACAAGGTGGTCGCGCACGACAGGCGGAAGTGCGTCGTAGTAGGCTTGCGTCGCCATGAGATCATGCAGCTTGTCATGGCCTGCCCCCGGCGCATCGACGCCAAGCACCATCACTGGCCGCGCAATGGGAGAAGCATGGGTCGTTCCGCGATGAATGGTCAGCGCCGAACGGCAGGAGATATCGCCCATCTGCGGATATTTGCGGACAGCGCGCTCAGAAAAGCGCGGCCAGACAGATTCCGGCGGGAACATCTCGTATTTCCATTTCCGGCCGTCGTCCCATTGCGTCCCGGGCGCCACCTCGAACGGCCCCATGTCGGACGTGACGTCGACGCCGGTCAGATTGAACGCGAGCGACGTGATGCGCCGGTCGCGCCAGGTGTCGGGCGGCGAGGGAAAGTCGCGGTGCCACGGCTGGTTCATCGCGCCCTGGAAGGGCGTATCGAAGCCGATCTCCACGATCCTGTAATCAGGCCCGAACGTCGCCTCGCACATGCCCATGACCCAAGGGTGCGAACAAAGCTCGACGAAACCGCCGAACTGCTGCGGGTGGATCTCGACATACCAGCGGCGTGGCCCGCGTCCGACCGCGCCGCCCGGCCGCTGGATCGCCTCCCAGAAGGCGGTCATCATGTCCTGGCGCATCGCCTCGGCGAAATCGCGCGAAAACGCGCCCTTGAGACCGACCACCCCGTCGCCGACAAGCGTCTCATGGTCGGCCCTGACGTCGACGACCGTCTCGACCATGCTCACTGCTTTCCTCCTCGGCGTCTCTGCCCGGCGCTTCTTTAGCAAGACTGCGGCAGGCGCAAGGCTCAATCGCGATCCTCGGTGGACAGAAGCCCGTGCGCCGATCATCTTTGCCCCGACTGGGGACAAGAGGCCATGGGCCATATCAACTATCAATGCCTGCGCGGCAAGATTCATGCTGTCGCGCCCGCGGCGCCGCCGACCAATCCGCACTTATGGGTCATTCTCGAAGCGAACGGCGAGCAATGGTTCGCGACAATCAACGTCCGCTCGGACAAGGACGCGTTTGGAGAGCCGGCCGGCAAGTCCTACCTCTATTATCTCGTCGATACCGATTTCGACCATCCCTTCGTCGCGTCCATCCTAGCGCGGCCTGAAGGGCTGTCGGCGGTCGAGCGCTCCTTCGCCGGCGGCGCGCTGGACTTTCAGCGCGCCGGGCTTCTCGACCCAAATGCGATGCGCGTTCTTCCTCCCGACGGCCCGGGCCATGACGGCCTCGTCCAGCGTCTCACGGGCATTCTGCAGCTCGCCAAAGATCAAGAGTGCGACGTCTTTTTCTACGGCAACGCCTTCAGCAAGGATAATCCTCACCAGACCGACGCCGCGTTCGGATACACGCCTCAAACGCCTTTCGGCCTCGACAACGTCCACATGGCCCAGGGGGATCCGCAGGCGATCAGTATGCGATTGCGCGAGAACGGGGTCTGGCACGACGGCGCCTCGTCGTGTGGGACGGGCGGGCCCAGCGCATGACCGCGGTCTTGCTGTCCTTTCAGAGCCAGGCCTGGCACACGAACGACAGCGGCGACCCCATCGACGGCGCGACCGGCGCTGAGGCGCCAGCCTACGATTTCTCGAAGGCCGACGGCGCGCTGATCACGCCGCCGCCGCGGCTTGCGCAATTGACCAGCGCCCATCGCGGGCCGGACGGCGGGGCCTCGGTCGTCCTGACCAATATGAGTCATGACCCGCTCGATCTTTCCGGGTGGACGCTCGTCGTCGACGCCAAAACCCCGATCGATTTGCCGGCGACGAAGCTCGGCCCAGGCCAGCCTCTCAGCGCGACGCTGACCCCGGGAAGCCTCGAGGATCGAGGCGGAGTTTTGATGCTGGTCAATCCCTCAGGCCTCAGCGTCCACTGCGCCGCCTACCGCGGCGGCGATTCCCTTGCAGGTTGGAGTTCGAGTTTGGGATGAAGCGCGGCCCCGATTTCTCCCTTCGTCTTGGCCGACGCCTGGCCGCGCCGCCTGCGGGTTGCGCCTCGAAAAGTCCTATGTTAGGCAACCGGCGCCTTTAGGGCCGAGCCAGTCCGCGCGCTCGATTTCGAGACTCGGAAACATCGGGAATTCCTGAGGTTGGCGCCGTTTCGGGGCGCAGCGCGTGGGCTTTGGAAGCCCTGCGGCGAGGTGAGGGGCTTGGCACAGGACGACACGATCGTTTCGGGAGTCGCGGGACGCTACGCGTCCGCCCTGTTCTCGCTCGCCCTCGACGAACGCCAGACCGACGCTGTCGCCGACGCATTGGCGAGATTCGACGCGATGATCGCCGAGAGCCCGGACCTCGAACGGCTGGTGCGAAGCCCGGTTTTTTCTGCCGCCGACCAGCTCAAGGCGCTCGACGCCGTTCTGGCCGACGCGAACATCGGCGGCGTCGCCGCCAACTTCATCCGCCTGGTGACATCGAAGCGCCGTCTGTTCTTCATCCGCGAGATGATCGCCGACTACCGCAAGCTCAACGACGCGCATCGCGGCGTGACCCGGGCGGACGTGACCAGCGCGACCGCGCTCACTGACGCCCATATTGCGGCGCTCAAAGAGTCGCTGCGCGCCGCTTCCGGCGGCCGGGAGGTCGATCTCAACCTCAGGCTCGACCCGTCGATCATCGGCGGCCTGATCGTCAAGCTCGGCTCGCGCATGGTCGACGGCTCGCTCAAGACGAAGCTCAACGCAATTCGCCTAGCCATGAAAGAGGTCGGCTGATGGATATCCGCGCCGCAGAAATTTCCTCGATCCTCAAGACCCAGATCGCCAACTTTGGCGCCGAGGCGCACGTGACCGAGGTCGGTCAGGTGCTGAGTGTCGGCGACGGCATCGCGCGCGCCTACGGTCTCGACAACGTCCAGGCTGGCGAAATGGTCGAGTTCGAGAACGGCACCCGCGGCATGGCGCTCAATCTCGAGAGCGACAACGTCGGCATCGTCATTTTTGGCGCCGACCGCGAAATCAAGGAGGGGCAGACGGTCAAGCGCACCGGCGCGATCGTCGACGTGCCGATCGGCAAGGAGCTCCTCGGCCGTGTCGTCGACGCGCTCGGCAATCCGATCGACGGCAAGGGCCCGATCAACTCCGCGAAACGCGCTCGCGTCGACATCAAGGCGCCCGGCATCATTCCCCGCAAGTCAGTCAGCGAGCCGATGGCGACGGGCCTGAAGGCGATCGACGCGATGATCCCGATCGGCCGCGGTCAACGCGAACTCATCATCGGCGACCGCCAGACCGGCAAGACCGCAATCGCGCTCGACACCATCCTCAATCAGAAGTCGCTGAACCAGGGCGGCGACGAAACCAAGAAGCTCTATTGCGTCTATGTCGCGGTCGGACAAAAGCGCTCGACGGTCGCCCAGTTCGTCAAGGTGCTGGAGGAGAACGGCGCGCTCGAATATTCGATCATCGTCGCCGCCACCGCCTCCGACCCGGCGCCGATGCAATTCCTCGCCCCGTTCGCTGGCTGCGCGATGGGTGAATTCTTCCGCGACAACGGCATGCACGCGGTGATCATATACGACGACCTCTCCAAGCAGGCGGTCGCCTATCGCCAGATGTCGTTGCTGCTCAGGCGGCCGCCTGGCCGGGAAGCCTATCCCGGCGACGTCTTCTATCTCCATTCCCGCCTGCTCGAGCGCGCCGCCAAGCTCAATAAGGACAACGGCTCAGGCTCGCTCACCGCGCTGCCGATCATCGAGACCCAGGCCAACGACGTCTCGGCCTATATCCCGACCAATGTCATTTCGATCACCGACGGGCAGATTTTTCTCGAGACCGACCTATTCTACCAGGGCGTACGGCCTGCGGTGAATGTCGGCCTTTCGGTTTCGCGGGTGGGTTCGGCCGCGCAGACCAAGGCGACCAAGAAGGTTGCGGGCAAGATCAAGGGCGAACTTGCGCAGTACCGCGAGATGGCGGCGTTCGCGCAGTTCGGCTCCGATCTGGACGCCGTCACCCAGCGCCTGCTCAATCGCGGCGCGCGTCTGACCGAGCTTCTCAAGCAGCCCCAGTTCTCGCCGCTCAAGATGGAAGAGCAGGTCTGCGTCATTTATGCGGGGGTCAACGGCTATCTCGACAAGCTGCCGCTCGACAAGGTGCGGCTGTTCGAGGATGGCCTTCTCTCGTTCCTGCGGTCGAAGAACCCGGATGTTCTCGAGGCCATCCGCTCTTCCAGCGATCTGACGAGCGAGGTCGAGGCCAAGCTCAAGGCGGCGGTCGAGGCCTATTCA
>JBAUXQ010000611.1:0-1689 GCA_049584355.1 Roseiarcus sp.
GCCCGATGCCGACCTTGATTGCGTCCGCGCCGGCGTCGATCAGCGCCTTCGCGCCTTCGCGCGTCGCCACATTTCCGGCGATGACCGAGACCTTGTTGGTCGCCCGCTGGATGCGCCGCACCTGCTGGAGAACCAGCTCGGAATGCCCGTGGGCGGTGTCGACGACCAGGCAGTCGACGCCGGCCGCCATCAGGAGCTCCGCGCGCTCGAACCCCTTGTCGCCGACCGAGGTCGCCGCGGCGACCCGGAGGCGCCCGTCGGCGTCCTTGGCGGCGTTGGGGTGGGCGGTCGCCTTCTCGATGTCCTTGACGGTGATGAGGCCGACGCAGCGCCCCGAATCGTCGACCACGACCAATTTCTCGATCCGGTGCAGATGGAGGAGCCGTCGCGCCTCGTCGCGGTTCACCCCCTCCCTCACCGTCACCACGTTCCGGGTCATGAGGTCGGTCACCGGCTGGCGCGGATCGTCGGCGAAGCGCACGTCGCGGTTGGTGAGAATGCCGATGAGCTTCGCGGGCTTGCCGTCCGGCCCGCGCTCGACCACCGGGATGCCGGAGATCGAGGCGCGCTTCATCAGCGCGAGCGCGTCGGCCAGCGTCGCGTCGGGAAAGATGGTGATCGGATCGACGACCATCCCGCTCTCGAACCGTTTGACCTTGCGCACTTCCTCCGCCTGATCGGCAGGCTCGAGATTGCGGTGGATGACCCCGATGCCGCCGGCTTCCGCCATCGCGATCGCGAGCCGCGCTTCGGTGACGGTGTCCATCGCCGCCGAGATGATCGGCAGGTTGAGGCGGATGGTGCGGGTGAGCTGCGTCCCGATGTCGGTTGCGCTCGGCATCACCGCGCTATGGCCCGGGCGCAAGAGAACGTCGTCGAAGGCGAGGCCCTCGGGAATGAAGTTCGCTTCAACGATCGCCATCGCCATGCATCCTATGTGGATCAAACGGCGGAAGGCGCAAGACTCGCATCCGCTGCATGGCGCGGCTGCCTAACATGGGCGCGGCGAAGTTCCTAGCGGCGAGAGGCGAAGCGGCCGGCCTCGCGCATTGTTCCGCCTTCTTTCGCCGCTTCCGCGGTGGTAAGATTGGGCGTGTCCAGCCCGGCGAAGAACGAAATGGACGTCGACGCCTTCCTCGTCTGGGGAGAGGGGCGCGACGGACGCTGGGAGCTGCGCGACGGCCAGCCGGTCAGGATGCCGCAAGAGCGGGCGGCGCACGCGCTGACGAAATTCGCGGCTCAGAAGGCACTCGAAGGGGCCATTGTCCGCGGGGGCCTGCCGTGCCGCGTCTTTCCCAACGGGATGACGGTCCGCATCGCCGCGCGCAGTGCGTTCGAGCCCGACGCGCTCGCGGTCTGCCCGCCCCCCACCGACCTCAACACGATGGAGATCCCGAACCCGGTCATCGTCGTCGAGGTCGTGTCGCCGAGCACGGCGGCGGACGATCATGGGCTCAAGCTCGACGGCTATTTTTCTCTTCCCAGCGTCGAGCACTACCTGATCCTCGACCCCGACCGGCGGGTGATGATCCACCACAGGCGCGGTCAGGCCGGGGCGATCGAGACCCGCATCCTGCGCGACGGCGCCGTGCGGTTCGACCCGCCCGGCTTCGAAGCCGAGATCGCCGCGTTCTTCGTGGTGGACTAAACTCCGCGCCCGCCGCGCGTATCTCGTCGGCGCGCCCAGAT
>JBAUXQ010000612.1:0-2087 GCA_049584355.1 Roseiarcus sp.
CGCACCGATATCGCCCGATATCGCCCACCGATATCGCACCAATATCGCACCCGGCGCGGGCGGCGATTTACGAGACCATGGCCAAGGTCTACCAGGAAACTGGCCGCAAGGCACAAGCCGATCGCACGAGGCAGACCGCGCAGCGCTTGGCGCGGCACGGTCTCTGACGCCGTCGCCGAGCCGCAAGGGGTTTCAGAACTTGTACCCCACCCGCGCCCCGACCTGCGTCAACCCCGGGTTGATGTGGGTGCAGAAGCTCGCGTGCGAGATGTGCTCGATGTTGGCGATGAGATCCCAGTGCTCGTTGAACTGGTAGCCGAAGCCTCCCGATTCGCGGAAGTCCCAGCGGCAGCCGGTATTGACGCGGTCCCCCTCATCGCGCAGCGGCGAAGTGTTGACGGCGCCGCCGAACTCGCCTTCGAAGAAGAACCCCTTGTAGATCGGGATGCGCCAGGTGAGGCCGGTGAAGCCGTAACTCGTCTTGCCGCCGGTGTTGATCATCGCGCCAATGTTAATGCGCGGATCGAAGAACCAGGAGAACCAGTAGCCGCCGATATTGTTGGGATAGCCGATCGGCGAGGTGAGGATCTCGCCTGACACGTCGACCGGCGAACCCTCGTCGTGAATCCAGTTGTGGGCGTAGGCGCCGACCCGCACCTCATCGAGGAAGTTGATATAGGTGCTCGGCCCGGGCTCTATGACGGGCGCAGGCATCGGAGCGGTCTCGATCCCGAGGCTCGACATGTCAGCCGCTCCGGCCGGCCCGCCCGAAAGCGCAGCCCACAGTAGACCTGAAAGAACGACCGCTCGCCGCCCCGCCCGCACAACAACCTCGATTCCAAGTCCCCGGTTGGTAAATGAGTACCGGCGCTGCCGGCCCAGCGCAAGCGCTCGATCACGGGCAAAGCTTACGCGCGACTTCGCGCACGATTTTCACGCTCGCGTGATCCACGGCTTTGCCTCTTGCGCCGCGCCTCCGAGGCGCCAGCTATACAAAGGTGTAAGTTCTCTAATCCCTGGTGGGGTCTATAGCCGCGAATACGGCAGCGCGCGCAACTCGCCGCTCGCGACGGCAATCCGAGCGGCCTACGCGACACTTCATTGAAATGGGGGCCCGCCAGCCTGACGGCGGAGTTCAGGAGATGATGCCATCCTTTCGGTCCAGCGCGTATGGATGAGAGCTTCCCGACCGACGACAAGCGGGCCGAGCAGGCGCTCCGCGAACGCGACGCCAAGATCCGGGGGCTGTTCGACGCCAACATCATCGGGATCGGCGTCGCGGAGCGCGACGGTCGATTGATCGAAGCCAACGACGCCTATCTTCGCGTCGTAGGGTATGATCGGGACGATCTCCTTTCCGGCCGTATCAGCTGGATGGCCATGACGCCGCCGGAATGGATCAATCGCTCCGAAAAGGCTCTCTCCGAGTTTGCGCTGACCGGCGCCGCCCGGCCGTTCGAGAAAGAATATTTCCGCAAGGATGGGAGCCGCGTGCCGGTGCTGGTCGGCATAGCGGGCATTGAGGGAACCGAAACGCATATCATCGCTTTCGTGCTCGACTTGACCGAGCGCAAGCGGGCCGAGCAGGCTCTGCATGAGGGCGAGGTTAAGATCCGGCGCCTGGTCGACGCCAACATTATCGGGATCGAGTTCTGGGATTACGACGGCCGGATTTTTGAGGCCAATGACGCGTTTCTACGCATGGTGGGATACGACCGCGATGATCTGATCGCAGGTCGCGTGGACCGGGATACCCTCACCCCACCCGAGTGGCGAGACTTCGTCGCGCGTCGCGTGGTTGATGTGAAGATTAACGGGACCATCCAACCCTACGAGAGGGAATTCGTCCGAAAAGACGGCAGCCGCGTGCCCGTCCTGATCGGTGCGGCAAGCTTCCATGAAAGCGCCAACCAAGGCGTGGCCTTCGTGCTCGATTTGACTGAGCGCAAACGGGCGGAGGAGGAACTGCGTGCGAGCGAGGCCCGCTTCCGCACATTCGTGGACCATGCGACCGACACGTTCATGCTCCACGCCGAGGACGGCACGATTCTCGACGTGAATCGCCACGCCTCCGAAAGCTTGGGCTA
>JBAUXQ010000613.1:0-2490 GCA_049584355.1 Roseiarcus sp.
CCTCATAATCCTTACCCGTTTCGATGGTTGCGATTATCCCTTCCCGCAGCCGCGCTCTGTCATCCGGATGAGTGTTTTGCAGCAGATCTTCGTAGGCGAAAGGTCGATCAGTTGGTTGGCCGAAGAGCGCCTTGAAGGCATCAGACGCCGCTAGCGTCCATGTCTTCGAATCCAACTCCCACGTCCCGAGACGCCCGGCAAGAAGCGCGGTCCGAAGCCGCTTTTCCCCCTCGTCGAGTTCCTCGATTCGGGCGCGAGCCTCGAACTGGCGCTGACGCGTTTTGAGGGCCGCCTTGGCCACACTGATGAAGGTGATTGAATGAAATGGCCGCTCTAAGAACGTGACGTTGCCGAGCAGGTCGGACAACCTCACTGCGTCCCTATTGCCTTCGACATCCCCACCGCGCCGCGTCAACACGACGAACGGGAAGTCCGACCATGCGGGTTGAGCCTGAAGCCGAGAGGAAATCACGCGTAAGTCCGCAGAATGAAGAGCCTCTTCGGTGACGACGGCAAAAAAAGCCTCTTCGTCTAGCGCATCCTGCAATGCGTCTATGTCGGCGCAAAGCGCCGAAGGAATACCGGCCTGTCGCAGCAACGCGCTCGCGACCGCCGCGTCGCGACCCATTGGTGCAACAACGAGAGCCTTGGCCGCCCTGAGATTGGGGATAACCGCCACTTGGTCGCTCACTGATTTAAGAGGGGAGCCGCCTTTCCGACAAAGGTTGGAACGCCGCGAAGCACACCCTGAAACTCGTCGAGAGGTCCACCGAAGCTAAGTCCCTGATCGCTGATGCGGTATTCCCGGATGGTGTCTTCGTGTTTCCCGGTTCGCTTCTTGATCACGGAAACAGCGCGCCTAACCTTACCCAAGGCCTCGAAATAGCGCAGCAGAATGACCGTGTCGGCCAGATATGTGACATCGATCGGAGCCTTCATGTCTCCGACCAGGCCGTGCTGCGCCACTGTCAGAAAGGTATTCACGCCCTTCCGATTCATGTACTGGATCAACTCGTGCATGTGTAGAATAAGCGAATTCTCCTCTGGCATGGCGGCCTGATAACCGTTGAGGCTGTCAATCACGACGGTGCCCGCCGCACCTGTGTCGACTCTGCGCCTAACACGGTGGGCGAATTCGCCTGGCGACAACTCAGCGGCATCAACTTGTTCGATATGAAGCGCCCCGGAGTCCCGTAGGCACTCGAGGTCAAAGCCGAGCACTTTGGCTCGATCGAACAGCAGACCCAGCTCCTCGTCGAACACGAAAAGGGCCGCCTTTTCTCCTCGCTTACACGCCGCATAAACGAACTGAAGCGCGAAAGTGCTTTTTCCGGTCCCGGCGGGGCCAAGGATAAGCGTGCTGGACCCTCGTTCGATGCCGCCTCCCAATAGAGCATCCAGTTCGGCTAAGGCGCTGACAAGCAGACTACGCGCAAAGACGGCCCGGTGTTCCGCCGCGACCAGTCGCGGGAACACGGAGACGCCGCCCGTCTTAATTGCGAAATCGTGATATCCGCCGCGAAAGGCTTGGCCGCGATACTTGGAAACTCGAAGCCTGCGGCGCTCGGCGCCATAGTCCGGCGCTAACTCCTGCAGCTGAATGACGCCATGGACGATGCTATGCGGCGTTTTGTCGTTGGCCTCTGACGTTCGGTCGTCGAGCAGCATCACCGTTGCGCCATGGCGGGCGAAATAGTGCTTCAGGGCCAGGATTTGTCTTCTGTAACGCAGTGAACTCTGCGCAAGAAGGCGGATCTCCGATAAGCTATCAAGAACAACCCGGCTCGGCTTCGTACGCTCGAACGCTTCGAATATCTTTTTTATCGCTTCATCAAGTTCGAGTTCGGAGGAATAAAGCAGGCTCTGTTGTTCATCAGAGTCGAGCAGGCTTTCAGCCGGCACGAGTTCAAACACGTTTATATCTTCTCCGATTGTCCAACCGTGCGAAGCTGCTCCCTCGCGCAGCTCCTGCTCGGTTTCCGACAGCGTTATGTACAGACATTTTTCCCCTGCTTCCGCCCCCTCCAGCAGAAAGCGGAGCGCTATCGTAGTCTTTCCGGTGCCGGGTTCTCCCTCCAGCAGGAAGACGTGTCCTGAGGCAAGGCCGCCCGAAAGAACATCGTCTAGCCCCGGGACGCCGGTTTTGGCTTTTTTCGTCCGAACCTTCTCATCGGCCATCTCGTTTCCCACTTGTATTGGACCGAACGTGTCAAAAATACGCGCTAGCGAGATGGATTGGTCGCGCTTGCGGCCAATTGCTCGCTGACGAGTGGGGCGTTGTATACGCTAATGCTGCCGGACCGCCACGATCCTCGCGGCGTCGTCCAAACTCCCTTGGCAGATTCAGGACCGCAATCCCGGCTCCGGCGGTTCCGCCCCCGCGACTTGGAGTGTCCGCTCTACGTCGAAACCAGCGGTCCGCTTCGCGCCGATAGTGTTCAAAAACTCGTTTTTTCGCGTCGATCATAATTTTAGGAGATCGCCGCAGCC
>JBAUXQ010000614.1:0-6591 GCA_049584355.1 Roseiarcus sp.
GAGCCGGCCCCTGCCGGCCGTCAGCCTGTCATCGGCATCGACGCGACTTTCGAGCCGCCTCCGGGACTGGCGGCCGCGATTGAGGCCGCCAAACGGGCGCAGGATACCGGCCTGAAAGCGATTCCTGAACTCATCCAGCCGATGGACGGGGCCTGTCCGAGGCTCGCAAGAATCCTTCGCTCCGCCGCGATCCGGACAAGTTTGGAAAGCTACGAACGCCAGGACGCCGAATCGGTCAGGCAACAAGCTCTGCTCAAGCGGGAGGCGTTCTGGTCGAATCTATGCCTGCTTGCGGCTGGAGTGATCAGCGGACTCATCCTTGCGGTCTCTGCCGGCGCGCTCGTATCTCTGGCGGTCGGCCCGCTGGCGCCGCTGAGCGCGACGCTCGCAGATGAGACGGTGAAAAGCCGGGTGATCCTGGCCCTCGGTCTCCTCACCTTGGCCCTTGGCGCCTTCGCGGCGTATTTTGCCTACGTTGCGCGCGACCAGGGTCGCATCGCTCGATGGCAAACCTGCCGCGGAGAGGCAGAGGCAGCTCGCCTCGAGGTCTTCTCAACCGTCGCATCCGGAGCGGCGGCGGCCGGGAAGGACGTCGCGCTGTTTGGATTTGCCGTCGTCGTCACCCATCTTCTCGAGGATCAGCGGACCTGGCTTGGCGCACGCGCCAAACGCCACCGGGAATCGTCGGAAATGACCACCCGGATGGGCGCCTTGGCCAGCGCTTTCGCCTTCATCGGCGGCAGCGGCGCGGTTATCGCCAGCCAGACGGGCGGCAGCGGCGCCGTCTGGATCGTGCTGGTCGGCGTCGTCGGATCGGCGATCGGCGCCTTCGCGGCCAACCGGGAAGCCGTCAATCGGGACCGCGCAAACGCCGAGCGTTACGACAAGACCCGAATGGCGATGGACGCCTTCGCCGCACGCGTCGATGGCGTCGCCGCCAAGATCGCCGCCGGCCAGCCGGAGGCGCTCAACGCCTTCACGAAGACGATCGCCGATCTTCTGAGCGCCGAAAACAAGCAATGGCTGGACGGGACGGCCCAAGCCAACGCCGCCATCGACAAGCTCGACGAACAGCTCGGCCAATTGGGCAAGCCCAAAGGTGCAGATGTTGCAGCGAATTGAGGCGCTGCCTGCCGTTGCGCCAATGTCCCGGACCAGTTACCGTCTGTTCAGCGATAGCGGCCATTCCGCGCACGAGGCTCGGTCGCGGACGCGAGAGAGGCCATCAGACCGCTAGTCCGGACACAAGGTTGGACGGCGCTTGCTGGACTGAATTGCCTCTTCTCGTCTGCCTAGCGTGACGGACTGTACCAGGAAGGAAAACGCGAATGATTGGCGAAACCCTCAAAAACCGGTTCTGGCGGAAAAACCTGAAAGCCTGGGCGGCCGACGCAAGGGCGGGAACAATCGACCGGCGCGAGTTTCTCGCCCTCGCCACGGTGTTTGGCGCGTCAGCCGCCGCGGCCTATGGCATGCTGGGCCTCGTGGCGCCGACCCCGGCCATGGCCGAAACCCCGAAGAAGGGCGGGATCTTAAAGGTCGGCATGTTCGTCAAGGACCAGAAGGACCCGCGCACCTACGACTGGCCGGAGATGGGCAATGTCGCGCGGCAGTTCCTGGATTCGCTGGTCACCTATACCCGCCAGTTCACCTTCGAGCCGGCGCTGCTCGAATCCTGGGACGTCAATCCGGACGCGACCGAATATGTCCTCCACGTGCGCAAGGGCGTGACCTGGAACAACGGCGATGCGTTCAACGCCGATGACGTCGTCTTCAACATCAACCGCTGGTGCGATCAGTCAGTGGAGGGCAATTCGATGGCCGCGCGGATGGCCGCGCTCATCGACCCCGCGACTAAGAAAGCCCGGGACGGCGCGATCACCAAGGTCGACGACTTCACTGTCAAGCTCTCGCTGAAAAAGCCCGACATCACCATCATTCCCGGCATGTCGGACTATCCGGGGCTGATCGTCCATCACGATTTCGAGAAGGACGGCAAGGACCTGGTCAAACATCCGATCGGGACCGGCGCGTTCGAGCTGGTCTCGTTCGAGGTCGGCAAGAAGGCTGCCTTCAAGCGCCGCGTCAATGGCAAATGGTGGGGCGGCGAAGCCTATCTCGACGGCGTCGAGTTCATCGACTACGGCCCTGACATTTCGGCGACCGTCAGCGCCTTCGATTCGAAAGAGCTCGACTGCACGATGAAGACCGACGCCGCCTATGTCGCGATCATGGACAAGGCCGGGCTCACCCGCTCCGACGTCCAGACGTCAGCGACCATTGTCGCTCGCACCAACGTCAAGCAGAAGCCATACGACGACCAGCGGGTGCGCAACGCCCTGCAAATGGCGGTCGACAACGCGACAATCCTCAAGCTCGGCATCGAGGGCCACGGCACGGTCGGCGAGAACTTCCATGTCGCCCCCATCCACCCAGAATATGCTGAGCTGCCGAAGAAGATCCGCGACATCGCAGGCGCCAAAAAGCTGATGACCGACGCCGGCCAGATTGAATTCGAGCACGATCTCATCACCAGCGACGAGGAATATTACAAGAACTCCGGCGACGCGATCGCGGCGCAACTGCGCGAAGCGGGCTTCAAGGTGAAGCGAACGGTTTTGCCGGGCTCGACCTTCTGGAACGACTGGACGAAATACCCCTATTCGATCACCGACTGGAACATGCGCCCTCTCGGCGTTCAGGTCCTCGCCCTTGCCTACCGCACCGGCGAGGCCTGGAACGAGAGCGCCTATTCCAACCCGGAATTCGACGCCACGCTGGAGAAGGCGCTGGCGATCCCGGATCCGAAGGCCCGCATGGTGGTGATGAAGGACCTCGAGAAGATCCTGCAGGATTCCGGCATCATCATCCAACCCTACTGGCTGACGCTCTATAACCACCGCACCGCGGAGGTGATGGATTACGGCATGCATCCGCTCTACGAGACCCACCTCGAGCGCGTATGGCTCAACGCCTGAGGCTTGGCGCGCAGCGGCTCGAATTCGGCAGCCGGTTCGCGCCGTGAGGGCGGACAGGGCGGCGCTTTGAGCGGCGACGGAGGGATTTGACGATGGCGTCATTCCTGGCTCGTCGGCTCGGAGCGATGCTGCTGACGATGCTGTGTCTGACTCTGGTCGTCTTCTATCTGGTCAATCTCGAGCCGAACCTGCGCAAGCTCGCGATCAGCCAGACCGAGATGCACGCGACGGATCAAGAGCTGGAAAGCTGGCTGGGCAAGAACGGCTACCGCCGTCCGTTCCTCGTTCGCTACGCCGCCTGGCTCGGGATCTGGCCCAAACAGCCCAACGTTGACCCGGCGACTGGCGTCGCGACCCCCCGCTTCTCGTTTTGCGACGAACCGAAGACGCCCATGTTTTCCGGCGTGCTCCAGGGCGATCTTGGCTGTTCGACCAAGTTCAAGGTCAAGGTCGCCGACAAGCTGGGCCCGGCGCTCGAGGCGACGGCGATTCTCATGTTCTGGGTGCTGGCGGTGATGGTCCCGGTGGCGCTCGCCGTCGGCGTCATATCCGGCATGCGCGAGGGCTCGCGGACCGATCGGACCTTGTCGGTGATCTCGATCGCAACCACGTCCACGCCCGAATACGTCTCGGGCGTGGTGCTCACCATCATCTTCGCCGCCTGGCTCGGCTGGCTCAACGGCTCGGCGGCTTCGGCGACGGAAGGCCACGTCACTTTCTACAACTTCGCCCTGCCGGTCGCGACGGTTGCGATCTACGGCATGGGCTATGTCGCGCGCATGACCCGCGCCTCGATGATCGAGGTGATGAACGCCCAATATATCCGCACCGCGCGCCTCAAGGGCCTCGGATTCAGTGCGATCGTGCTCAAACACGCGCTGCGCAACGCGCTGATCGCGCCATTCACGGTCATCATGCTCCTCTTTCCTTGGCTCCTGACCGGCGTGGTGATCGTCGAGGTGATGTTTCGCTATCAGGGCTTCGGTCAGGCCCTGGTCGACGCCGCCGGCAACAATGACATCGACCTTCTGCTCGCCTGCTCGATCGTTTCGGTGACGCTGGTGCTCATGACCCAACTCATCTCCGATATCGGCTACGCTTGGCTCAACCCGCGCATCCGCGTGCATTAACGGGACGTATGACGATGAGATCGATCACCGCTTCGGCGCATGCGCGACTAAAGAAGGCGATCTCCTCCCCCGATGGCCCGTCGGAAGACAGGCGTTCGGAAGAACGCCCCGCTTTCGATCGGCTAAGGGGGGCCGGGGCGCGCGCCGTTGCTGTCGACGCTCAAGAGGCGCCGTGCAGTTCCTGAGCCCCGGCGAGATCGTTCTCAAGACCCTCGTGCAGCTCATTCCCGTCTGGGCGAGCCTCGCGCTCCTCCTCACCTTAAGCTTTGTCTTTCGCCGCCGGCTTGGTCTTTATGGCCATGTCGTCGCGAGCGGGACCGGTCTCGCCGGGCTCATTCTCGTCGGTTTCTGGCTGTTCGCGGCGATTTTCGCCAATCAGATCGAGCTCTTCAATCCGCTCGCCCAGATCGCGGAATTGCAGCACGCGGCCCCGGGCGCGATCGACCCGCATTCTGGACTGCCCTACCTGTTCGGCGGCGACAAGCTGGCCCGCGACGTGTTCGGACGCGTCGTCGCCGGCGCCCGCATCGTGCTCATCATCGCGCCCCTGGCGACGCTGCTGGCGCTCTCGGTCGGCATCGCGCTCGGCCTGCCGGCCGGCTATTTCGGCGGCCGCATCGACGCGACGCTGTCGTTCCTGGCCAATCTGGTGCTGGCCTTCCCGATCATTCTCCTGTTCTACCTCCTGGTGTCGCCCGGCATCCTGGAGACGCCCATCCCCTATGTGCTCGCGGCGATCTTCTTCGCCTTTCCGATCGTGCTGTTCAGCATATTCTTCATCGCTGGCTATCGCGCCCGGCCCGCCGCGCTCGCGGTCAGGCTGGCGCTGACCTTCGTTGCCGGCGGGTGGCTGTTTGCGACCTTCGTCTTCAACGCCGACCCGTTCGGGCTCATTGAGGTCAGCCCCAGCACGCTCAACATCTTCGTCGCCGTTGCGCTCGCCTCCGGGCCCGGCATCTTTCGCATCGTGCGCAGCCTGACCCTGGACATCAAGACGCGCGAATATGTGTTCGCCGCCCAGACGCGCGGCGAAAGCCCGTGGTACGTCATGCTGTGGGAAATCCTGCCCAACGCCCGCGGGCCGCTCATTGTCGACGGCTGCCTGCGCATTGGCTACACCACCATACTGCTCGGCGCGCTCGGGTATTTCGGCCTCGGCATGCCGCCCGAAAGCCCCAACTGGGGCACAATGATCAATGAATCGAGCCGCTTCATGCGCATCTACGTGCACCCCGCCCTGCCCCCGGCTCTGGCGCTGATGTCGTTCGTGCTCGGCTTGAACCTGCTCGCCGACGCGATCCGCGAGGAGTCGCTGCGCGATTGATGGAGAAGCGCATGGCCGATCCAATTCTCGAGATCGACCGACTGGGCATTTCGTTCTTCACCCGCGGCGGAGAAATTCCGGCGGTCATGGACTTTTCGTGCCGGGTCATGCCTGGGCGGGCGATGGGACTGGTCGGCGAATCGGGCTGCGGCAAGTCGACGGTCGCCCTCGCCATCATGCGCGATCTCCCCGGAGCCGGGCGGATCACCAGCGGCGCGATCCGCTTCGAGGGCCGCAATATGGCGAGCCTTTCGGAAGCGGAGCTGCGCGCCATACGCGGCTCGAAGATCGCGATGGTCTATCAGGAGCCGATGGCCTCGCTCAATCCGACCATGCTGATCGGGCGGCAGTTGATGGAAGTGCCGCTGATCCATGACAAGGTCTCGACGGACGAGGCCCGCGTCCGCGCCGTCGACATGGTCAAGGCCGTGCGCCTGCCCGATCCCGAGCGGGTCATGCGCGCCTATCCGCATCAGCTCAGCGGCGGCCAGCAGCAGCGCGTGGTTATCGCGATGGCGCTGCTTTCCAACCCGAAGCTGCTCATCCTCGACGAGCCGACCACCGCGCTCGACGTCACCGTGGAAGCGGGCATCGTCGCGCTGGTCAAGGATCTCACCGCCCGCACCGGCGCTTCGTCGCTGTTCATCTCCCACAATCTTGGGCTCATTCTCGAGACCTGCGACGAGGTGACGGTGATGTATTCGGGCGAGGCGGTCGAGACCGGCGCGGTCAGCGACGTGTTCGGCGCCGTGCGCCATCCTTACACGCAGGGTCTCTTCCGCTCGATGCCGATGCCGGGAACGAACAAGAACGACAACCCGCTCGTTCCCATCCCCGGCCAGTTGCCGCTGCCGCATCAGCGGCCAAAGGGTTGCAATTTCGGCCCGCGCTGCGGATATTTCGTCGACGGCCTGTGCGACCAGGACGACGTGCCGATGCGCGAGGTCGCCGGCGCAAGCGGGCGCCAAAGCCGATGTCTGAGGGTCGAGGCGATCGACTGGGCCGCGCCGGCGCGGTCCGCGGCGCGGCTCGAGCCGGTCAGCATTGGCCCGACGGTCCTCGACGTCGCGCGACTCAAAAAGCATTACCGCGTTGCGGCGAGCGCATTGTTCCGCAAAGGGGAGAGCCGCGCGGTCAAGGCGGTCGAGGACATCTCGTT
>JBAUXQ010000615.1:0-3523 GCA_049584355.1 Roseiarcus sp.
GGGCGCCGCCGGCCAAGCCGCCGCGCCTGCGCCGGGATCGAGCGGCGGCGTGTTCGGCTCGCTGATCTCGATGTTCGGCGGCGGGCATGCGACGGCGAACCCGGAGACGGCGGCGCTGGTAGCCGGATTCGCAACCTTGAGCGCAATGTTCGTCTCCGGCGTGCAGGTCGCCCAGGCGCATCAGGCGGGCGTGAGCGCGATCGCCCAGTCGTTCACCCAACCGCCGCCGGGGACCGGCGTCTGAGAGCGAACGTCCCTTCGTTGCATTGTCGGTGCGGCGCGACTATCTAGCCGGGTCGCCGGTTCGCCGGCCGCTGGGATGGGCGCCTGCATGGCTCGCGACGTGGTCGATAGTGAGGTTGTGGAGTCGCGCGACGCCCTGGTCGCGTGGCTCGAAGCGGGGTGCAAGCCGGCGGGCCCGTTGCGGATCGGCACGGAGCACGAAAAGATACCCTTCTACCGCGCTAATCATTCGCCGGTCCCCTATGGCGGCGACAAGGGTATTCGGGCGCTGCTCGAAGGCATGCGCAAGCGGCTCGGCTGGGACGGCATCGAAGATGGCGGTAATCTGATCGGCCTCTATGACCCGAATGGCGGCGGCGCCATTTCGCTCGAGCCGGGCGGACAGTTCGAACTCTCAGGCGCGCCGCTCGACGACGCGCACGCGACCGCCGACGAGCTTGATCGCCATCTTACGGTCGCGCGCTCCGTCGCCGAGCCGCTGGGGATCGGCTTTCTGGCGCTCGGCATGAGCCCCAAATGGTCGCTGGCCGAAACGCCGATTATGCCCAAGCATCGCTACGCGATCATGGCCCGCTACATGCCGAAAGTCGGGACCCGCGGCCTCGACATGATGTTTCGCACCGCGACCGTCCAGGTCAATCTCGATTTCATGAGCGAAAAGGACATGGTGGCCAAGATGCGCGTCGGCCTGGCGCTGCAGCCGGCGATCACCGCGCTATTCGCCAATTCGCCGTTCACCGACGGCGAGCTCAACGGGCTGCTCTCGGCGCGCTCGGAGATCTGGCGCCATACCGATGGCGCCCGCACCGGCATGCTGTCATTCGTGTTCGAGCCCGGCATGGGCTTCGAGCGCTACGTCGACAACGCGCTCGACGTGCCGCTCTATTTCCTCAAGCGCGGCGGAAACTATCAGGACGTGGCGGGAGCGAGCTTTCGCGACCTGCTCGCCGGCCGACTCGGGCAAGCGCCCGGCGAGCGCGCCACGATCGCCGACTGGGCGAACCACCTGTCGACGATCTTCCCCGAGGTGCGGCTCAAGCGCTATCTTGAAATGCGCGGCGCCGACGTGGGGCCTCCCGAGCGCATCGTCGCGCTCGCGGCGCTGATGGCCGGGCTCTTTTACCATCCAGACTCGCTGGGCTCGGCTGAGGCTCTGATCGAGGGCTGGAGCGCCGAGGACCGGCAGAAGCTGCGCGACGACGCGCCGCTGCTTGGCCTCGCCGCCGAGGCGCGCGGCCGCGATCTGCGCTCGGTTGCGCTCGACATGCTCGCCATCTCGCGTAGCGGCCTCAAGCGGCGCGCCCGGCTCAACGCCAGGGGCGAGGACGAGACGATCCTGCTCCATCCGCTCGAAGCGATCGCGGACAGCGGCCGTGAGCCGGCGCGCCACTGGATTGAGCGCTACGAAGGCCCGTGGGGCCGCTCGGTCGATCCGTCGTTCGACGAGGCCGCGTTTTAGACTGTGCGAGGCGTTTCAGTGCGCTTCGTCGTCGGAGCCTGGCGACCGGAAAAAGCGCTCCTGGTCCGCGGGGACATCGATGACTGTCGCGCGCGAAGGGCGCACGCTGCCGACGAATTCCGGCGCGTCGAGCGGACCGAACGGGGAGGTGTGGCCGCCGATTTGCTCATCGGTCCCCAACCGCGCGCCCGCCGCGATATAGCCGCTGATGCGCTTGCAATCGCCTGAGTCCTTAAGTCCCTCGCCCTGGCTGTCGCACTGCGCGGGATCGGAGGCCGCCGCGGGCAGCGTCGAGCGATCGAACTCGCCGGCGCTCACCAGTTCCGACGGGGCGCCGACGAGCAAGGCGAACAGCGGCGCGCAGGCGAAGCTCATGGCCCCTCTGACGCCGCGCCGCTTGCCGAGCTGACGGTAAATCATCATTCGCCGGAATGGAGCCAGATCGTGGCGGCAAAATGGCCGGCGCGGCTCCCGAGGCTCAGAAATCAGGGCCCGCGGCCACGCCGTCCTTTCGGCCAATCACCGAGCGTGGCCTGGATGAGCGCCAGCGCCGCCACCGCCGCCGTATCGGCGCGCAGGATTCGCGGGCCGAGGCTCAGGCGTAGGACGCGCGGACCAGCGAGAATAGCGGCCCGCTCGTCGTCGTCGAAGCCGCCTTCAGGGCCGACGAGGAGCCCGACGCCGTTCTCCGCGCTAACTTCGCCCAGCGCGTCGAGCGGGCTCGCCTGCGGCGCCTCCTCGTCGCAGAAGACGATGAGCCGCTCGGGCGGCCAGCCGGCCAGCGTCTTTTCGAGCGTTTCGGGCGCGGCGACCTCCGGCGCCCAGATCACGCCGCATTGCTCGCAGGCTTCGATGGCGTTGGCGCGCAGACGCTCGAGGTTAACGCGCGCGATCTGGGTGCGCCTGGTGATGAGCGGCCTCAATCGCCGCGCCCCCATCTCCACCGCCTTCTGGGCCATATAGTCGAGGCGGGCGTGCTTGAGCGGCGCAAACAGGTAATCGACATCCGGCGGCGCCTCTTGCGGCCGCGTTCGCCGGCCGACGATGAGCGACGCGCCTTTGCGCGACGTCACCGCAAGCGCGCTTGTGAATTCGCCGTCGCGGCCATTGAACAGGAGCACGGATGCGTGTGCGCCGAGCCGCAGCACATTGAGGAGATAGTTCGTCTGCTGCGGGTCGAGCTTGACCTCGGCGCCTTCGGCGAGCGGCGCCTCGACGTAGAGCCGGGGGGTGCGGAAATCGGTGCGGGCCATGCGCGTCCCATAGCTCGCGCGAGCGCCGGCCGCCATCGCGGCCGCCGCCCGTCGGAGGTAACAAATCCCGCCCGGCGGCGAATGCGGTATCGTGAACGCCGGCATTTGCGCGAGGAGGATACCCGTGTCTCACTGGTTGAAAATGGGCGGTTGCGCCGCCGCGCTGGCGATGCTCGCCTTGCCGTTGCGGTCGGCCCTCGCCGCCGACGCGACGCACCCGACCGTCGTTGAACTGTTCCAGAGCCAGGGCTGCTCGTCATGCCCGCCGGCGGCCGCCAATGTGTCGGCGGTCAGCGATCGGGCGGACGTGCTCGCGCTCTCCTTCGCCGTCGACTACTGGGATCGGCTCGGCTGGAAGGACACCTTTTCAAAGCACGCCTGGACAGAGCGCCAATACGCCTATGCCAGGGCGCTTGCGCGCGACGGCGTCTATACGCCCCAGGTGGTGATCAACGGCCGGGTCGAAGGCGACGCGCTCGAGCCGGGCGCGCTGGCCGGGCTGATGAGCCGCGGCGATCGCGGCGCCGGGGGCCCGAATGTCGGCTTTGCCGGCGGCGCAGTGACGGTC
>JBAUXQ010000616.1:0-3970 GCA_049584355.1 Roseiarcus sp.
CATCGACTTGCAGAGGCCGATGACGATCTCGCGCGCTTCCTCGGCGTCCTGCGCGTAGTGGACCTCGCCGCCGCTCTCGCGCACCTTGCGCTCGTAGGCCTCGAGATAGAGGTCGAGATGGGCGAGCGTGTGATCCTTGATCGCGCGGGCGCTGTCCCGCAGCGCGTCGAATTCGGGAAGCCGGGCGACCGCGGCCGCCCGTCGCCCGACGAAATTGCGTGAAAAGCCAAGCGCGCCTTGCAGGCGCGCGTCCGTCAGCGCTTCATGCGCGTTCTCCTTGAAATGCGCTGAAGTCGCGACCTCGTTCATTGGCGCGGCTCCTTCTGGCTTTCGCCGATCGCCGGTCCGTCGGCCATGCCGGCGAGAATCTCGGCCACGTGGCGCGCTTTGACGGCTGAGCCCTCGCGCTGGAGCTTGCCGGCCATGTTCAAGAGGCAGCCGAGATCGCCGGCCAGCACGGTGTCGGCCTTGGCGCCGCGAATCTCGTCGGCTTTGCGAGCGACGATCGCGTTTGAGAGCTCGCCGTATTTGGCGGCGAACAGGCCGCCAAAGCCGCAGCAGGTGTCCGCTTGGTCGAGCTCGACCAGCGTCAGGCCCTCGACGCCGGCCAGGAGGCGCCGCGGCTGCGCCCTGACGCCCAGCTCCCGCAAGCCGGCGCAGGAATCGTGATAGGCGACCGTTCCGTCATAGCGCGCCGCGACCTTTTGGACGCCGAGCACGTCGACCAGGAAGCTGACGAGCTCATGCGACTTTTCGGCGAAGCGCTCGGCTCGCTCCGCGAGGTCGGGCTCGCCCGCGAACAGATCGGGATAATGCTTGGCCAGCATGCCGCCGCACGAGCCGCTCGGCGCGACGACGTAGTCGCAGTCCTCGAACGCCTCGATCGCCTGAAGCGCGAGCGTTTTTGCGGTCGCGCGGTCGCCGGCGTTGTACGCCGGCTGGCCGCAGCAGGTCTGGCTCGGAACGATCACCTTGCAGCCGGCGTCCTCCAGCAGCTTGACCGCCGCGAACCCAACGCTCGGCCGGATGATGTCGACAAGGCAGGTGACGAAGAGCCCGACGCGGGGCTGTGAGGTCCGGGTCGGGCCCTCGGAGGCCGCGGTCGCGTTCATGTCGTTTGGCATCCTTGGCGGTCTGGGCGCGGCGCTCTTGTCGCTCAGCCTTCGCCTCCTTAAGGTCGCATAATGGCCACGGATATCGCAACCCGCGTCTATAATCACACGTTTCACATCGATCCGGCGATCCGTACGCTGCTCGATACCGACTTCTATAAGCTTCTGATGCTCCAGATGATCTGGAAGATGCATCCGAAGCGCCAGGTGACTTTCCAGCTGATCAATCGGACGACTTCGGTGAGACTCGCGGATTTCGTCGATGAAAACGAGCTCACCGACCAGCTCGATCACGCCCGCACGTTACGGCTGGCCAAGAACGAGCTGATCTGGCTCGCCGGCAACACGTTCTACGGTACGCGGCAGATATTCGAGCCCGCCTTCATGGAATGGCTGAGCGGCTTCCGCCTTCCCGAATACGAGCTCACCCGGCGCGATGGGCAGTACGAGCTGCGCTTCGCCGGTCCGTGGACCGGAACAACGATGTGGGAAATCCCGGCGCTTGCGATCATCAATGAACTGAGGGCCCGCGCGGCTATGCGCTCCATGAGCCGGTTCGATCTCGATGTGCTCTACGCCCGGGCCAAAGCGAAGTTGTGGTCGAAGGTCGAGCGGCTGCGCATTCTCGAGCGCGAAGGGCCGGTCAGGGTGTCGGACTTCGGCACCCGCCGGCGCCACAGCTTTCTCTGGCACCGTTGGTGCGTCGAGGCGATGCAGGAGGGGCTCGGGGACAGTTTCATCGGCACCTCCAACGTCAAGCACGCCATGGATACCGGCCTCGAGGCGATCGGCACCAACGCCCACGAGCTGCCGATGGTCTATGCCGCGGTCGCCAACGACGACGAGGACTTGCTCGAAGCGCCCTACAAGGTGCTGAAGGACTGGGCGAAGATGTACGGCGGCAATCTCCTGGTCGTTCTGCCAGACTGCTTCGGCACCACCGCGTTCCTCCGCAATGCGCCGGACTGGGTGGCGGACTGGAAGGGCGCGCGGCCGGATTCGAAGCTGCCGATCGCCGGCGCGCGCGAGCTCATCGAGTGGTGGAAGCAACGCGGCCGCGATCCGAGGGAAAAGCTGATCGTGCTCTCCGATGCGATGGATGTCGATTCGATCGAAGACTCGGTGCGCGCGCTGCGTGGGCAGGCCAACCTGTCGTTCGGCTGGGGCACCAACCTGACCAACGACTTTGTCGGCTGCGCGCCAGCGGGCGTCGACGGCCAGCTCAAGGCGATTTCGCTCGTCTGCAAGGTGGTGGAAGCGGACGGACGCCCGGCGGTCAAGCTCTCCGATAACCCGAACAAGGTGTTGGGACCGCCGGACGAGGTCGAGCGCTACCAGCGCATTTTCGGCCTTGGGGGCATGAAGGCGGCGCCTGTGATAGTCTAGCTGGCGGGCTCTGTCATACCCGCGAAAGCGGGTATCCAGGCTTGCGGCTGCGGCGGGGCCCTGGATTCCCGCCTTTCGCGGCAATGACAGGTTGCGTTTGACGGGGACGGCGACCATTCAATTCGATCGAAGCGGATGACCAGGACCAAAACCAACCTATATTGAGGACGCCATGTCCCACATCGCCTTTCCCCGCCTCGACGAGACGATCCTTTCGCGCCGAGGCGCGATCGTCGAGCGCTTGGCGGCGATTCTGCCGCCCGAATGCCTCATTGCCGACGAATCCGGCCGGCGGGCGTTCGAGACCGACGCGCTCACCGCCTACCGTCGCCTGCCGCTCGCGGTCGCGCTGCCGCGCTCGACCGAGGAGGTCGCGCGCGTCATGCGGCTCTGCCGCGACGAAAAGGTCAATGTCGTGCCGCGCGGCGCCGGGACCTCGCTCTCGGGCGGCGCGATCCCTCAAGAAGACGCCGTCGTCATCGCCCTGACCAAGATGAGCCGCATCCTCGAGGTCAACCTCGCCGACCGCCATGCGCGGGTCGAAGCGGGCGTGACCAATCTCGCGATCTCGGAGGCGGTCGGGCCGGAGGGCTTCTTTTATGCGCCCGATCCGTCCTCCCAGCTCGCCTGCACGATCGGCGGCAACATCGCGATGAACTCGGGCGGCGCCCATTGCCTCAAATACGGCGTCACCACCAACAATCTCCTCGGCGCCCGCCTCGTCACCCTGGACGGCGAAATCCTCGATATCGGCGGCGAAGCGATGGACGCGCCCGGCTACGACCTCCTCGGCCTCGTTTGCGGCTCCGAGGGCCAGCTCGGCATCGTGACCGAGGCGATCGTGCGCCTCATTCCGCTGCCGGAAGGGGCGCGGCCGGTCCTGTTCGGCTTCGATTCGGTCGAGGATGCGAGCCAATGCGTCGCCGCGATCGTCGGCGCCGGCATCGTTCCGGTGGCGATGGAATACATGGACAAGCCCGCGATCCACATCTGCGAGAATTTCGCCCACGCCGGCTATCCGCTCGATGTCGAGGCGATGCTGATCATCGAGGTCGAGGGCTCGGACGCCGAGATAGGGGCGATGCTGGCCAGGATCGGCGCGATCGCCAAAGCGCACAATGTGCGCACCGTGCGCGAATCGATGTCGGCGATGGAGAGCGCCCAGATCTGGAAGGGCCGCAAGTCCGCCTTTGGGGCGACCGGCCGGGTCGCCGATTATATCTGCATGGACGGCACGGTGCCGACCAGCAAGCTGCCGGAGGCGCTTCAGCGCACCGGCGAGATTTGCGCCTCATTCGGGCTTCGGGTCGCCAATGTCTTTCACGCCGGCGACGGCAACATGCATCCGCTGATCCTCTACAACATCAACGACGATGAGGAGCGGGTCAAAGCCGAGGAAGCGGGCGCGGCCGTTCTCGAAATGTGCGTCGAGCTCGGCGGCTGCCTCACCGGCGAGCACGGCGTCGGCGTCG
>JBAUXQ010000617.1:0-10774 GCA_049584355.1 Roseiarcus sp.
CGGTGCTGTCGGGAGAGACTGCAGGCGGCCCGGCCGGGAAGGACCTCTTCAACCTCACCAACGTCGCAATCGAGACCGCCTTCCTCTTGCTCTCGAGCTTCACCTGCGGCATCGCCACGATCGGCGCGAGGGCCCGCCAGGGGCTGATGTATTACGGCGGGATGGCGTTGACGTTCCTGTTCGGGGCGGGCTTCCTGTTCATCGAGATCCACGAGTTCGTGGGCATGATCGACCAGGGCGCCGGGCCGACCCGCAGCGCCTTCCTCTCGGCCTTCTTCACCCTCGTCGGCTGCCACGGGGTTCATGTGACCCTCGGCCTCCTGTGGCTCCTCACCATGGTCGCGCAGGTGTTCGCCAAGGGCTACCGGGCCGACATCCTCCGGCGCGTCCTCTGCTTCGGCCTGTTCTGGCACACGCTGGACATCATCTGGGTCGCGATCTTCACCGTGGTCTATCTGTTGGGAGCCGGCTGATGAGCCAATCCGACCTCGAGACGGTTCTCGATCACGGCGACGCCGCGCCGGGCGACGAGCCGGCCGGCCGCCACGAGGTGGTGGAAGGCCTTCTGGGCTACCTGGTCGGCCTTTTCTTAGCGGCTTTCATCACCGCCGTCGCATTCTTCATCGCCGGGACCAACCTGGTCTGGGGCCCCAGCATCCCGCTGGCGCTGGTGGTGCTGGCGATCGCCCAGATCGGCGTCCACCTCGTCTTCTTCATCCACATCACCACCGGGCCCGACAACGCCAACAACGTGCTCGCGCTTGCGTTCGGGGTCCTCATCGTCATGTTGATCATGGTCGGGTCGCTCTGGATCATGAGCAACCTCAGCCAAAACATGACGCCGATGCCGATGGGGTAGGCGGCCGCCGGCGTCCTCGGCGCTGCGAGAAGCGGCTGAGGAGCGCACGACGGTATTTTTTCCCTTCGGATCGCTTACCCACAGTTTTGATAACTTTTTGGTAGCCTCCACGGCTTAGCGTGTCGTAAGGATTCCTATCGGCATTCCGTAACTGAAAAACAAGCCTATGTCGCAAAGCTTACTAAGTGTACATGGAGGACCTTCAACAAAGCCTCGAGGGACTTCCCTCCTCGAGACGTATGAAAACTGTCTTCCGAATTTCGATAGCCTGGACGAAGAACAGCATCTGAAGTTTGTAAAAGCGATTCGGCTGATTTCCGATCAATTCAAGATCTCGGAAATCCGGTTCGAAGACGAGACTTCGGCCGACGTCCAGCCAATGATTGACCGTCTGAGGCAGCTATATAATCAATATCTTCTCAAGAACTCGATTGTCGCATCGGCGATATTCATCGCCCTGGCTCACATTGAATCGTACTACATCGACGATCCGGACGCCAAGCTCGTTCACAACCTGACCGGCCTGCACATTTATTCCCCAATTCAATGGCTGGAACGGAAAGAGAATGGCGGGGCGCCCGAGGAGTCCTGATCGTCCGGGATCCTCAACGCCAAGACGATTCGCACGGAATTTTTGACCGGTCGAGGCGATCCTTATACTTCAGCGCGATTTCTTTGACCTCTTCCATCAACTTATCGGAGAGCGTTGTCGGAACGAGACCAAGGGAAAGCAAGCTTTCATTGGTGACGCTTAACTCATTGACGTCGGCTTCATTGCGAGGGTTGGGCACCGACCGCCACTTGACCCCGGTCATTTCAGAGATTCGTTTTGCGAGATCGATCACGCGATGTGTCTCTGTCATCTGATTGAAGATACTGACCCGCCGGCGGTTGTCTCCCGGACGGCTGATGGCCAATTCGATGCAGCGGACCGTGTCTCGTATGTTGATAAAGGCCCGCGTCTGCCCACCGGATCCGTGCACTGTCAGTGGATAACCGATCGCCGCCTCAACCAGAAAGCGGTTGAGAACCGTACCGTAGTCGCCGCAGTAGTCGAACCGGTTGACGAGTTCAGGCGCGAGCCGCGTTTCTTTGGTCTGCGTGCCCCAGACGATGCCCTGATGAAGATCAGTGATTTGAATCCCGTAGTTCTTGTTATAATAGTGAAAAAACAACGCGTCCTGCGTCTTCGTCATATGGTAGATGCTGCCCGGGTCTGCCGGGTAAAGAATTTCAATTTCTTGCGGGCCATTATCCGTTTGAACGACAACCGGAAGGTAGCCCTCCGGAACCCGCACGCCAGCCGTTCCATAGCCATAAACCCCCATCGTCCCCAGGTGCACGATGTGGGTGTGATGACAGCCGGCGTCGACAACAGCGCAGAGCAGGTCGTGGGTGCCATTGAGGTTATTCCGCACCGTATACCGCATTTCTTGCGGACTTTTCATGGAATAGGGAGCTGCGCGCTGCTCTGCGAAATGGACGATCGCCGTCGGCCGCTCATTTTTCAGGAGTTCGACCAGCTCGGTATAATCAGAGCCGAGCGTCAGATTGTGAAACCGAATCGTCTTGCCGGATATATTCGCCCACTTCGCGAGCCGTACCTGCGGCGTCTGAATCGGGGTCAGGGACTCCGTCCCCAGTTCGATGTCGATCTTGCGCCGCGACAGATTGTCGACAATGGCCACGTCGTATCCGACCGCAGAGAGATGCAACGAGGTTGGCCAGCCGCAAAAACCATCGCCGCCGAGAACCAGAATCGTGCCTTTCGACGCCGAATCGGACGTCACGTGATTTGCTCTAACGTCCATCTCGCCCCCCTTCTTGATGAAGTGGGACCTTCTTCGGACATCGATCCGGGAAAGGAAATCCATCGTCCGCGCCCACCCTGCATCCGCCAATACGGCGTCTTCTATTAGAGCATTAAACTCAGCCTACCCTCACCGTCCAGCCAGCTGACGGAGAACGTCGACCGCGATGTCCGGACGAAACTCGGTGACTGCGGGAGAGTACGCCGACGGTCCGGGAATGTTGAACCAGTAACCATCGACAACGTCGCGGGTCGCCTCAATTGCCCGCAGAATGTCGTCGGCGGTGACATGCTGGCCGCTCGGCTGAGTACTCACGCCAGCGAGCACGATCACTTTTGGATTTGCCTGACGGGCTTGAGCCGCGGCCGCCCGGACGAACGTAGCGTAGAGCTCCGTATCCCGCTCGAACCGTTGCGACTGAATGTCAAAGACGTCTGCGTATCGCGCAGCGTCGGCGGCAAGACCAAGCCGCAAATAAGTCTCGTCCTGATGTTTTCGGTCGCCGTCGGGCGCCAGAACCGTGACGAGGTCGACGGCGGGCGCGGTGAAGAACAGCAGGCCTCGAGCATGAACAAGATCGGCAGCCTGCTTCAGGTATCTGGCCGGATTTTGTTGCTCTTCGGCCGGAGTGAACCGCCACTTTTCATAGTCATACATGACTCCTCTCACGTCGGAGCCGAGCGCGTTGGTCTCAAGCGCATTGCGGATTTCATCAAAGCTCTTGAATGAGCTGAGGGGAACCGCTTGCCAGCCCGCCGGAATGTCGCTGAGGGAGCGGCCGCTTATGACAAAGGGTTGAGCGCCGTCGAGAAGTCCAGAAATATCAGCATCCGACGCCATCGCGATAGCTCCCCGAGTGGCGAATAGCCAACGGAGAGGTTTAGACTCGCCGGCGTCAGCGCGTTGCAAAGACACGTCCAGCATGAAAACAACCGCCAAGCCGAAGACGCCGCAAAGGTTGGATATCAATCCCGTACTGCACCTCATTGCCGCCGGATCGACTTCCCGATCAGGGCTGGCCTTGGCGGTCGTCGCGAATTCGGCCAATGGCTCTCCACTCAAATCGCAGGCAACCGGGCGCCTCGGGTCATCCAGGCGACAAGCACCGCGCCGAGGACAATCGAGAAAGCGATCCAAAGCAGGTCGTTTTCGAGCGGGCTGCTTAAGGAAAACGATTCTCGACCGGGACGGCACCAGCCTCCGGCAGGACCTGGCGCCACGAGGTTGGACCGATCGCCACTCGGTCCGAGGCCGCCCAACGGATTTGCCAGCATGACCGGCCTCGTGAACACTCCCAGCGGAAATTGCGCCGGCGCCAATCTGGCTCCGCCGATACTCGCTCCCTGCCAGTACTCGCCGCCGGCCTGAAGCTTGTCCGCAACCTCATCGTCGGTGCAAATCGGCTCAATCCCGCCAGCTTCGATCGTCGGATCACTCACGTCCCCGGTCACTGTCGGAACATTGTCGCTGAATTCGGAGCCACTCGGGGACAGCGGCGCGGCGCCGGCGTTGGAAGCGGAATCCGGACTTGAACCGATGTCGAACTCCTCCGCGATCAGAGCGCCTGCGGTCGGCAGGAGATCCTGTTGCACAACGCCGTTAAGCATCGTCGACACCGCCGCATCGAAGCCGGCGCCTTGCAGCATTATCCCGCTCCATTGTGCAGTAAGCGATACGGCGGCCGGAGACTGAAAATCGCCGAAAATCGCTGGGGCGATCACACTCATGGCCCCGAAAGACAACAAGGAAGAGAAATAGGCCGCCGCGGGATCATAGTCTTGATCTTCTACCCAGGGACGGACAGCTGACGATGGCCCGTGTGGGCCGCCAACGGACGAAGAAGCGGGCCATCCGTTGACCGGCAAGGCGACCATGGCGACCAAGACTAGCGCCGCGGACAACCGCCATTGACCGCGTCCTTTGCCTGGATGCTGTTCAAAAGGCCGCCTCACCACCAGGGTATCTCCTCCCAGATGTGGTCGGGAACATAATGGTGCTTCGCTCCGATTCGAAACAGCTCGCTCCACTCTGCGTAGATATTGGGCAGTTCCAGCCACAGAACATAGAAGGGATACAGAAAGATTAGTGGAAAATTAACTAACTTTGGCGTGCGGGCGACATCCCGTGCGACCAGGATTCTGACCAGTAGAAACATGACCAAGATCCAATAAAAGGTCAGGACGACCTCGGGGGCGCCCTCCAACCCATGTTGGTAAAATGCCCAAAACAATCCGATCAACAGCGTCACCGGTATGAGTAACCTCACCGCCAGTTGCATGGCGATGACTGCATTCGCGAAGCCATAGCGACCGAGCAAAAACATATCACGATGTTTGCTGATTCGGATCTTGATTATGTTCCGGCGCCATCGCATTCGCTGGCGCCAAAGATGATATCGTGTCTCTGGAACCGTCGTCCAAACGACTGCGTCGTTTGAGAACGCCAATTTAAAGCGTTGCTTGAGCAGCATGGTCGACAAGTCTCTATCATCGCCGAGTCCGGTGTCTAAACCTCCCAGGCGACGTATTATTTCCCCTCGGAATATCCCGCCCATGCCGGATATAATATCCATGACGAAAATTTTCGATTGGAAGAATTTCGCCAGTGTAAATTTCATCGCGTATTCGACTTCCTGCAACCTGGTCAGCAAATTGACCGTGCTGTTGTCCACGCGGATGTTCGCGGCCACTCCGCCGACGCGCGGATCCGTGAACGGCAAGAGCCAATGCTGGACGGCTCCATACTGTATGATCGAATCAGCGTCGTGAATGACGATGAATTCTCCCCGCGCCATGCGAATGCCGATATTGAGGGAACTCGCCTTGCCGTTGCGCCGCGGCGAGGGAAAGATTCGCACGCGCTCCGTGTCATGCCGGCTGCGGGTGACGCTGAGCGCGGCCCGCCTCGCGATAGCGACACTGTCATCGGTCGAGTTGTCGTCGACGAATATGAATTCCAGGTTCGAATAGCCGCATGACAGCGCCCCCCGAATGCACTGCCCGATGGTGGCCGACTCGTTTCGCCCCGCGGTAACCACGGACACCAAAGGTTCCGCTTGCCTTGGCCGCGCAAGTGGCGGCGGACGCACCAGGGCAGGCTTCACAACATACGCCAGCCATACGATGACTGCGGGCGCCACGACCAAAGCAACGGGAAGCACGACCTCGAACCACCAAGACGGTAAAGCTGAAGTCATCAGCTTCGGGAACGCTCGCGAAAACCCGAGATTCGACATCGGGTCGAGCGCGGACAGGAAATAGTGCAGGAATCCGTTCATTCAGGCCCGCCTCGCCCGGCGAGGCCAGCCAAAACGCCGGCAAGATCCTTCCGCTCCTTGATCTCCACGACCGACAGGCTGAGCGGCGAGCGCGGGCCGAGTTCGGTTTCTATGCGGCGGCGCAAGGTCTCGGCGTCGCGACTCCTCGCGTGCGGCAACACCGCGATATACAGCACATCGGCCAATTGTCCGATCAAATCAACGTCGCGCAGACAGCCCTTGAGGCGTGTCAACCACTTCGCGGGCTCACCGCCGTCATGCGCCGCAGTCTCCCCCGGCGCCCACTTGACGAGCATAACCGAGAAAGGCTCGTTCAACTGAAGGAGACGCTTCATCTGGTGGAGGAGAAACTCAAGAATGACCGTCCGTCGATAGACAGCCGCGTCGGCGACACGAACGGGCTCATCATCGTCGCCGAACAAACGACCGCGCCGGACGGCTTCCGCGCCGCGCGAAGTGATGAGATAACTGAAGGCGACCGTGCTGACCAAGTTCTCCGCCGGCGTTCGCGCGCCGCAGCTGAGGCAGATCGCCTCGACCGGGGGCGTTTCGGAAACAAGGCCACACCCGCGACACACGAACGCCTTGCCCAGCCGGTCATATTCGGTCCCGAGATGATGCATGGTGTGGTTGCACTTCGGGCACCGATATCCTCCGTCCGCCTCGGGCGTGAACTCCGGCGGTATCCCGACATAACCGCAGCGGAAATGATGAAAGAGTCCCTCGCTCGCGAGATGGGCGCTACGACAGCTCGGACAAATCTCACGCACGTTGAGGTGGCAGCCGTCGCATTTGGGGCAGAGACTCACCTTGTCGAAAAATCGGGCCTCGAGATAGTTTTGCCTCGCAAGAGCGGCCAAGTCGTTCGCGACGTCTGCAACCGGCGCCACGTATTGATAGCCATGCTTTGCCTGCGGCTCGGCGACCGGCGAAATCGCGCCGCCCGAGTCCGCGATCCGCCGCAGGAGGTCCAATCGTCTTGTTTCAACGACTGTGGCGTCGAGGTGTGGGTTAGCGGTCATTGGGCCGCTTCACGGTTGGGCAAGTCTTGCGGCTTCATGTTGCTGGTCTAGCCCGACAAACCGCCAAAGCCCACGCCACCACGGCGACGGCGCCTGCGCAAGATCCAGGAATCCCCAACCTTCCCGGCGCGAAGCCGAAACTTGCGACCACGCGAAGATCCGGCTCAATTGCTCGGGGTCCAGGTTGGTAAATTCAAGTCGCGCCGGAACGTATTGCGACCACATTTCCCGTTGCCAAAAGAAGCGGGTAAGCGAACTGGGGAGGGCCGACAATTCGGGGTAAAAGTCTGTCAGCGTGGCGGTGACCCCCTTGGCCATGCCCTGTACCGTAACGTCGAAGTCTTGCCCCCGGAACAATTTGCTCCTGTCGCTTGGGTCGAAAAATACGACGGCGTAGGTGTCCTTGGGATTGAAGATGCTCAATATCGGCGTTCGCGCGGCGATCACTTCGCCTTCCCTGGCCGTGCATTCGGTGACGATTCCATCCTTGGCCGCGGCCAGGTAGAAGTGGCCGGTAAGTTCCGGCGAGTTCACGTAGCTGTCGATTCGTTTCTGCAACACATCGACGCTGACCACAGCCATCTTCTGATCGGCTCGCTTTGTTTCGTAGACGAATTGGGCTGCGCGCGTCTCGGCGTCGGCGCGGTCGACAGCGGCTTTTGCCTGTTGCCAGACCAGATCGGCGACGAAATTTTGCTCTTTGAGTTTGCTTTCAGCCTGCAAGACCGCGACTTGCTGCTGCAGAAGGGCGTTCTGCGCATCGGTGAGTTTTTGCGCCGCCTGGGCCTCGCGATCGGCGATCTCGATCTCGGCCCGCGCTTGCGCCAATTGAAACTGGAGCTGCTGCAATTCCTGGCCGGCCAGCTGGACCATGGCCTCATTGTAAAATTCCGCCAGCCGCTGGCCCTTCGAAACATGGTCCAGGCATTTCACGAACAGGCGCTCCAAGCGCGCCTGCACGATCGGCGACTCCGCGGTCAGTTCCCCGGCGACGATGCCGTTGCCCCTGATCCAGCTCCGATCGAGAATAAACCAGGCAACGATAACGACGCCAATGATGACGAGCACTGTGCGCGGGCGAATCCACCACAATCGCCGGGCGCCGGCGCGGGTCCTTACCGGCGGACGCAAGTCGTTGCTCCGGGTGTCTGGACGGTCGCTCGATCGCCGAAATCGTGGGCCAGCATGGCGTCCCGCGCAGAGCGGCGGCGCGAAAGAGCGACGATCTCCTTGTCCCTGTTGCTCAAGTCCGCCTCATAGCAGGACGACCGGCTTCCGTTCTACAAATGTCTATAAATGCCAATTGGGCGCCCAGTCGAGAGGGCGACGAACGCGACGAAAATTGGCTCGAAAGAGACGAAGTCATCGGGCTTCGGCGTTCGCTGAGAGAGGCCCTTATTAACCTCGGCTCGGCGTAAGAGCGCCCACGAATCACCCGACCTCAAAAGCTCGGATTTTGCAATCGATCACAATTCTGCCCGGCCGCCCATCCTGCTTGACCACAAGACAGGATCATCTCGAAACGATTCAAGCACGTGCGAGGTATTGTCGTCAACAACGCGATCGCCGATCAGATGATCGATGATCTCGCGCGTCGTCACCAGGCACCGGACTTCTTGCTCAATAATCACAGTTGGAAACAAATCGTATCGCGCAACGACGATAATTCGCTTTACGCTGCCGCCCGCACTTGATATCGATTGGGCAAACATCTCTTTAGACCGTCCGTCCGTCATTAGATCTTCAACGAGCACGCCATCCCATCCGGGATTTATTCTCCCCTCTATGGAGGATTTCGTACCGAATTCTTTGGGCTTTTTCCGCACATAAATCATAGGCAAACCGAGGCGATCGGCGATAAACGCGGCGTAAGGGATGCCTGCGGTCTCGCCACCGGCGATAAAATCAATCTTGCCGGCCTGAGCGAATTGCTCAACCTGATCACACATTGCTTGTATCACGCGCTCCCGTTGCTCCGGAAACGATATTATCATCCGGCAATCTATGTATATTGGGCTCTTCCAGCCGGACGTAAAAGTATAAGGATCGTTCGGCTTTATCTTTACTGCGCCAATATCACAAAGAATTTTCGCAAACTCGTTCACTTCTTAGACCTCTACTGGAGCGAATGGGACATTTGAGTCCCGTTTGCGATTTTTCGCGGATCATTGCGTGCGGAGCGAGTCTGCGCGATGCGCGCAGGAAAATCAATTTTCGTACCGCCGGGCGGAATTACCCCGCAAAGTTTCAAAAGTTTGCGGAACGCTCGGCGGCCAGCCGGTCTTTTGAAAGTCTTGGCGCAGAATGCGGAGGGAGCGCCGGACCGCGAGTGTCTCCCGGATGGCGACATGGCGGGCGGATCACATTCCTGGTTGTAATCCATCTCCTCTGCAAACATCATCGCACTGGCGTCGCCCTCTTGGGGTTAAGTCAAGGGCGCTTGACAGCACCCGGCGACTTTCTGAGAAAAATTTGTCTGACATCTTGGATCGACGCTGCGCCGCGAGTTCCCCCGCCCGGCGGTCGTCGTTCAACTCCTAAAGCCACGGCCCTCGACCATCCCTCTAGCGCCGCCCGCCTGCGCTCCGTGTGGTCCGGGGACAAGGACTCGCGGTCCCTATTCACGACCGCCCGACTCACATAACGCTCGAACCTCGGGGGGCAGGCATCGAGGAGCGCACATGGAGTGGATCATCAACAGCTACGACCGAAGGACGGACCGGGACGGCCAGAACCGTTTCACCACCGAGGCCGCTTTCATCGCAGCGGGCCAGGACTTGCTTCGCGACGTGTGGCGGGGGTTTGTGTCCGCGATCCTACCTGATGGCACAGAGGTCAAAGACGTAGGCGCACTGCGGGCCATGATCGCCGCCAGTCCGCTGGTCGCTCGCTAGTCTCTATGGAGCGCGCACTCAGCGCCGCGCACCCTTCGGCGGGCCACCCGGAAACGCAATGCACTGGAACCTCATCGGGGCCAAGATCCCTTCATGTAGGTGACCGATCTTCCGTATCGCGAAGCTGGCTGGGGGACCTGGATTCGAACCAAGATTGACGGAGTCAGAGTCCGCTGTTCTACCGTTGAACTATCCCCCAACGGGCGCTCGAAGCGCGCGGATCGTCGCGCGCAGGCGACAGCGGCGTCAATAGCGAAGCGGGCGCGGCTGCGCAAGCGCTTCCCGGCGTCTCACACCTGCTCCACCGCCACCACGCCGGGCGCCGCTTTCAATGCGCCGGCGACCGCGGCGCTGACCGCATAGCGGCCGGGCAGGCGGATTTCGACCTCGCCGTCCTTCGGCCCGAGGATCACCACCAGCGACACTTCGCCATCGCCGCGGGCGCTCAGGCGCCGCTCGATCGAATCGAGCGGCGTCTCGTCGCGCACGAACACTCTCAAGCCCTTCTGCACCTTGGCGGCGGCGTCGGTCAGCCGCTCGACGTTGACGATCCGCGCCCGCACGTCCTCGCCCTCGACCGCCGCCTGCAGCGTCACCAGGACGTCCGCTCCCTTCTCGAGAAGATCGCGGAACTGGCTCAGGCCCTCCTGGAACAGAATCGCCTCATAAGTGCCGGAGGGATCGGAGAGCTGCACCACGCCGATCTTGCCGCCGTTGCGCGTCCGCCTTTCATAACGGTCGAGAACGGTCGCCCCAAGCCGCGCAGTCGAGGCGCCGGCGCGCACCGCGCGGGCGAAATCGGCCCAGCGCGTGGCCCGCAGCCGCTGGAGCGCCGTTTGGTAGACTTCGAGCGGATGGCCGGAGAGGAAGAAGCCGACGGCGTCGAACTCGCGCCGGAGCCGCTCCGATTC
>JBAUXQ010000618.1:0-2974 GCA_049584355.1 Roseiarcus sp.
GCGCTCTGGCGCGCCGCGGCCGCGCGGCGCAGCGAGCGCGAGGCGGCGGAGGAGCGGCAGCAGGCGATCGAGGTGCGGTTCGCCGCGCTCGTCCAATCGAGCGCCGAGCTCAACGGCCGGGTTGGGGCGATGGCGGAATGGCTCGGGTCGCGGCAAACCGACCTCGCCCGGGTCGTCTCCGACCGGCTTGATTCAGTCGGCGCCCGGCTCGGCGCCGGGCTCGAAAGCCAGGCGCAGACGACGGGCGAATCGCTCGGCCGGCTCAATGAGCGGCTGGCGGTGATCGACGCGGCGCAGTCGCGCCTGACCGAGATGACGCGCGAGGTAGTGTCGCTGAAGGACATTCTCGCCAACAAGCAGGCGCGCGGCGCCTTCGGCCAGGGCCGGATGGAGGCGATCGTGCGCGACGGCCTGCCGGTCGGCGGCTACGACTTCCAGTTCACGCTCTCGAACCGCGCCCGTCCGGATTGCGTCATCCGCCTGCCGGGCGATCCGCGCCCGCTCGCGGTCGACGCGAAATTTCCCCTCGAAGGGTTCTCGGCCTATCGCGCGGCGCGCGACGACGAGGCGCGAAGAAGCGCACATGCGCGCGTGCGCGCCGACGTCGGCAAGCATGTCAAGGACATCGCCGAGCGCTATCTCGTGCCCGGCGAGACGCAGGACTTGGCGCTGATGTTTGTCCCGTCGGAATCGATCTATTCCGATCTCGTCGAGCATTTCGACGAACTGGTGCAGAAGGCCCATCGCGCCCGGGTGGTCATCGTCTCGCCGACGCTCATGATGATGGCGGTCAGCGTCGCTCAGGCGATCCTGCGCGACGCGCGGATGCGCGATGAAGCGCACGAGATCCAGGCCGAAGTCGGCAAGCTCCTCAACGACGTCCGCCTTGTCGTCGAGCGGGCCGGCAAGCTCGAAACGCATTTCCGCCAGGCGCAGGAAGACCTCGCCGGCGTCGGCGCCGCGAGTTCAAGGATCGCGCGTCGGGCCGAGCGGATCGAGGCAATGGATTTCGCCGACGGCGATCGGGCCGGCGCGCCGGACTTGTTGAGCCTCGCCCGGCAGGCTGAGTAGGATGGGCGCGGGCGCTCATGATACACCGGACAGCGCCCTCGCCGCCGCTCTGGCCGCGGCGGCGACGGGTTGCGAGCCTGTTGCGGTCAGACGTTTTGACACCGGTTTGCAGCACTATGTGTTCGAGGCCCGTTTCGCGGGCCGAGCGCCGGTGGTCGTGCGCATCGCCGCCGAGCACGGTCGCGCCGCCATGATTGGCGGCGCTCAGCTCTCGCGCATGTTGCGCCCGCTTGGCGTTCCTCTGCCGCAGATCATTTCGGAGAAGCTCGCTCCCCCGTTTCCGCATCTCGTCATGGAACGCCTGCCGGGCGCCGATCTCGGGAACGTCGTGAAGACGTTGCCCGCCAGGAGGCTGGTCGCCATTGCTACGGCCGTCGCGCAAGCACAGAGGATTACGGCCGGCGCGGCGTCTGGCGGACGATACGGGTATGGCGTGGCGCCGACAGACGCGCCGCACGAAAGGTGGTCCGAAGTTCTCGAAGACAATGTCGCCAGGTCGCGGACGAGGATCCTGGCGGCCGGCCTCCTCGACCCTTGGCCGGTGAACGCGGTGTCGGAACTGGTCACGAAAGCGCGAGGCGAACTCGACTCGCAGCCCCCGATCGCGTTCCTCCACGACACAACGACCAAGAATGTCATCGTCACGCCGGAGGGCGCTTTCTCCGGGATCGTCGACGTGGATGATTTATGTTTCGGCGATCCGCGTTACGTCGTCGCCCTGACCCTTGCCTCGCTGACGGCGGCCGGCGGACCGCCGGACTACGCGGACGCGTGGATGAAAATCGCGAACTTCAGGGATGACAAGCTCTTCCGGCTTTACGTGGCCCTCTTCCTCGTCGATTTCATGTCCGAGCACGGCCAAACGTTCAACCAAAATTCACCAGCGTCCGGCCCGGAGGCGAGACGATCCTTGCTTGAAGTGTTCGAAGCAAATCTGCGCCTTGCAACGAGCTAACTTCGCTTGGTGGCGTGCAGAAGAGACTGTGAGATGATCCGAGCTCTGGCCGTGCTTGCGATCATTCGAGTCCCCAACGATCGTGAGTCGTGCAACGGAGGCGGGGAATGAATTCGGACGGAGTCGCGCCGGTCGCGCTCGACGAGGCGGACGCGCCGCAGGGCGGGTGGGACGACCCGGTGCGCGGGCGGGTTCGCTGGCGTACCCTGTTCTCGCAAGGTTTGACACAGACCGCCGGAATGACTTGCGGCGTGACCGAGCTTGGGCCGGGCGACTGGCTCGGGCTGCATCGGCATGCGCCGCCCGAGGTCTACTACGTGTTCGCGGGCGCCGGAATCGTGAGCCTTGCAGGCCGGGAGATTCCGGTAAAGGCGGGAAGCGCGGTGTTCATTCCCGGCATGGCCGAGCACGGAATCCGCCAGACGGGAGATGAGGTCCTGCGTCTCTTCTACGCCTTCCCGGTGGATTCGTTCGACAGCGTGGAATATCTTTTTACCGCGGCGCCGCGCGGCTGACACGGTCGGCGACAGCGTCTACAGGGCGCTTGCCAGCGCCGCCGGGTCGGGATAGCGCTCCCTACCCGACCGAAGCCAGGAGCCGACGGCGCAGCGCATGTCAGTGGTCATCACGCCTTACGGGTCCGCGCCCGGCCGCGAATGCGGCAGCTGCACCATGTGCTGCAAGGTCTATACGTTCCCGGAGATCAACAAGCCCGCGGGCGTCTGGTGCAAGTTCTGCAATCCGGGCAAGGGTTGCAAGATTCACGACAACGTGCCCGACCCGTGCCGGGACTTCTTCTGCCTGTGGATGACCGACGGGACCATGCCGGACGAATGGCGGCCAGATCGGGCGCGCTTCGTGCTGACGGTCTACCCCGGGAACGGCTTCGTCTATGGCCAGGCCGATCTCGGATCGCCCGGCGCGTGGCGCAGGGCGCCTTACTATGAC
>JBAUXQ010000619.1:0-2563 GCA_049584355.1 Roseiarcus sp.
CCCTCGGCGAGACGATCCCGAGGCGGAGCCGGAGAAGCTCGTGCTTGCGGTCGGGGGCAAACGCCCCTTAGTGTCGGACGAACAATTACTGTCAATGCGCGAACAGCTCGCAGAAGATTAAGCCTCGTTCGGTTTCCTATCTGCAGCGTAAGCGAAGTGCAGTGTGACCCGCGTCACATCCTGTGTCCACAACATGTGCGAGGACCAGTATGGAGTTGTTTTTGGCGCGTGTCCGGGGGACGTGGACTCCGAGCCTCAGGGGAGGGATTGGGTATGGTGCCTGTTGATAGCCAAACAATGCGAGAGGTCGCTCCAACCTTCAGTGGCGCGCCGGCGGCGAGCCAAGCGAAAATTATCGCGGAGGCGGGCGCACTGCTGGCGGCGACGTTGGAGAGCTACGATATTACAAGCCGGCTGCGGATCGCGCACTTTCTGGGACAAACCTGCGAGGAGTCGGCGGGTTATCGCACAACCGAGGAGTTCGCGAGCGGTAAGGAATATGAAGGGCGACAGGACTTGGGCAATACCCAAAGGGGAGATGGACCGAGATACAAAGGACGCGGCTTGTTGCAGCTGACGGGACGCGCGAATTACGCCGATTACGGCAAGGCGCTCGCGGTTGATCTGGTGAACAATCCGACGCTTGCCGCCCAACCGGCGCTTTCCCTGAAGATCGCCTGTGAGTATTGGAAGCGCCACGATATCAACGCGGACTGCGACCGAGACGATGCTCAAGCGGTGACCCGAAAGGTGAACGGCGGCCTAAACGGGCTCAGTGACCGGATCGCCTTCACGCAAAAGGCCAAGACGGCGGTCGCCAGACTCCAAGCGGTTCAGCTTTCTGGCGCAGCGTCGGGCGGTGCGACAGCGCCGGCGGCGGCGGGCCCGGCAGCGGCTGGAGCGGCACCTGGGCAGACGAGGCCGGTTCTGGCCCGCGGGTCCCAGGGCGACGCAGTAGTGCAATTGCAGAATTTGTTGCGCGATGAGAATTTCGCCGTTGCCGTCGATGGCGATTTTGGCCCCGGGACGGAGGTGGCCGCGACGCGTTTCCAGTCCGAAAATGGTCTGACCGCCGATGGAATCGTGGGACCGCAGACCTGGGCGGCGCTGGACGCAGCCAAAAAGAAGGCTGGATGATCTGAATGGCCTTCTATCGCATGACGGGGTCGGCTGGCGATCGTAAGGTTCGACGGCCCGGGCCACGGCGGAGCGTTGAATGGATCGTGGCCCGGTTTGCCTGGGTCGTGTTGATCTTCGCGGTTGTGGCCGCGCCCCGGTTTGCGGTCCGGGCGGCAGCCGAAGAAGCAGGCGCAAACAGAGTTCCCATCGAGATCATCCGCTTCGAGCGAGGCGCGTCCAGCAAGAACATCACGGGGGCCGTCATCCGCGGCGAAAGATCGCTCTATTCTATCGACGCCCGCTCCGGCCAACGCCTGAGCGTCAGCATCTCGGCGACCGAGGACAACGCTGTGTTCCAGATCTATGCGCCGGGCGCGCAAGCGGATCGTCGCGATTATGGCGTGGAGATTGTTGGAGCCAAAGCGCTGCCCGGCGCAGGGGAAGGAGAGGACGCCAAAAATTGGAGCGGCATTCTGCCCGATACAGGCACGTATCTGTTGGTGGTCGGACCTACCTACGGAAATGCGACGTATACGTTGAGGGTCTCGATTCGCTGAACGTACTTCTTAGTGTACGCCTTCCAGGCAGGTCGCATGTTCGAATCCTGCCGTAGTCGCCACAGACGGGCGCGCCGCCCTCGGGAACAGATAGAATTGGGGAGGAGAGGCCCCGCGCCAATGCGAATCGACGCGGGGCCTGGCGCGCGCTCGTGTGCGAGCCGCCGGGGGCCGAGGCGCGACCTCGGGAAGGATGCCGCGCGGGTGGCGCCATGGCAATGCGTACGAATACCCAAGGAGAGGTTGATACGCGGCGCTGCGCGCCGACCTCGGCGCCAGTTGGCGCCGGCTCCGCCGCCGGGGTAGACGGATCGCATGCCCGGGCGGCCAGCATAATCCGCTCGATGGGGCGAGGCCCACGCCTGAGGGACCGAGCGGGACGTGTTGGCGATCTCAGTTCGCGGCGGTGCGGTCGATCCAGACCGTCATCCCAGGCTCTACGGATCGAACCTGTTTCTCAGAATCGGCGCGGAGGAGAAAACTGTTGAGGTCGTGATCGCCGACCGCGCGCGCAGCGCGCCAAACCGCGAATTCGCCGAGCGGCCGCAGCTCGGTGACCTTGGCGGCGATCGGGTCTCCTTTCGCCGTCAGCAACCGCACGGGGGAGCCGATAGTGAGTCCTTGGAGAAGGTCCTCCCGAACGGTGAAAGTGAACCAGCGTTCGTTCGCGGCTTCTAGAGTCATGATCGGCTGTCCAGACGAGATGATCTCGCCGGGGTTGGCGACCAAGAGGCTCACGACGCCGTCGACTGGAGCGACAAGCGTACTCTTGGCGAGGCTTGCTTCAGCATCCGCCAGCGCCGCTTCGGCGTAGACAACATTCTCTCTGGCGATGGCGCGCTCCTCGGCGGTCGGGCCGGCCCTGTCTTCGGTATCGACGGCTTTGG
>JBAUXQ010000620.1:0-1720 GCA_049584355.1 Roseiarcus sp.
GGCGACATGCTCGACCGCGCTGCGATTATCGCCCAGCGACACGGGATGTTCACCAACCGCGAACTCGGGGACGCCTTCACGCTGGCGACGAGCGAAGCGGACAAGGCGCTCGGCGATCCGCGGCGGGGGCTTCGCGTCGGCGCGGTCGCCGATCTCGTCGCCGTCGAAGCGGCGAGCGTCGCCGACGCCGTCGTCGATCGGCCGCCGCGGTCGCTGGTGGTTCGAGCCGGACGCATCGCGGCCGAGCGGGGCGTTCCGTCCGTGGCGCTGGCGTCGATCCAAGTCGCTGGCGCGCCACGCTCCGCCGAAGCGGAGACCGAAGCTCAAATGAGGGCGGTCGAGCAGGCGCTGAGGGCGGAACTCGGAGCGCGGCGCTGATTCAATTCGGCGCCCACCGGTTCGACACCGCCGTCATCGGCGTCTACGGGTTGACGTCCGCGCGAACGCTCGATGTAGAAATTTCGCGGCCCGCGGCTCGTCGAAGGCCCAGCGCTCGCATAGAGGCCGACCGAGGCCTCCGTTTTCATTGAAGAGGCCGCCATAGCGGCGACCTCTTGCGTTGCATCAGTCCCGGACGCCTGCGCTGGTGATTTTTCGCGATCCTGCGCCTGGGACCGGGCCGCCTCCGTCAGCGGCTTTCGGACCGCAAGGCGGCGATCGGGGCCGCATGGGTTCCGGGGCGCATGGTCTCCGCCTCGGTCTGCGGACCGACAGCGACGACCAGGTAAACGAAAAACCACAAAGCGACGATAGTCGCCAACGCGATTGTCATCGGGACCAGGCTTCGGTCTGCGGGCAAATAGGCCCGGTAGAACGCTGCGTGCTTGTCGATCCCGTCCATCACGGTCTCCATAACGATCCATGTTCCCTTTGTTCGATTCCTACTCGGCCGTTTCCTGTATTTTTTCTCTAGGCCACACGCTTTTAATCATGCCTTCCCCAGCGGCGCTGTGACGTACGTCACACTTCGGCGTCGATCGTCCGGCGCCCGCGCGCGCCGGACCCGGTTTCAGTAGGGATTTGAACGATTTAGGTCTCGACGAATGGCGGCGCGAGGGCGCGGCGAACCGCCGATCGTCCGCGCAGGCGCGCTCGGCGAGGACTGGAAGCGCCTACGCGCCATGAACCGGCCGGAAGCGCCCAAGGCATCCTCGCCCGATCGCATCGCCTGCCGTATCGCCGAGCTCGCAGCCCTGCTCGGCGCCTCCGTCAAAATGATCAAGCGCAAAGTCGCGGACGCCACGCTGCAATTGACGGGAGGTCCTCGGGGTCCGCCGCGCCCGAGTCCAACGGAGCGTTGCTTAAGGCCCCGGCGGCGAGAGCCGCGGAGCGCTGCCGCACCCCCGTCGCCCCGTCAGCCCCACTTACAGGCCCAGACGCGCGTGCGCATCGCCAAGTCTGGGCCTGTGGGCCGCGTTGCTGTGCGGCAGACCGGAGGGGGACCCCGGTGCGGCCCATCATTTTCCGAACATGAAATAGAGAAGCTGTCTAATCACGGCGGCGTGAACCCCACTGGCGCCGACCATTTTAGGTATTCATACCCAGACGCGCGCGCGGCTCTCCCACTGAGGGACAAACAGGAGTGCGCCGCTTCCAGCTCCGCTAGTTCCCCCGCTAGCGCCTCTCGATAACTCTCCATAAGTGGCCCCTGCTTAGCATGGGACATCTGGACGGCGCGAGCTGCGTCAAGGATCGAACTGCGAGGGTTCGAGGGCTAAGC
>JBAUXQ010000621.1:0-2204 GCA_049584355.1 Roseiarcus sp.
AGCCGGGGCTGGCCGCCGCGAGGCGGGTTGTCTTGGACCTCGGCGCCATAAGTCCGCGTCTCTCACCTAACTCGGAACCCGCGCCCCTCATCCTGAGGCGCCCCGGAGGGTCTCGAAGGACGATCCAGAAAGCGCCAGGGCGGGCGTAGACGTCTGGAGCATCCTTCGAGACGCGAGGCTTCGCCTCGCCCCACAGGATGACGGGGCGGATGCGCGCCGCAATAGTCGAATAGCTTGCGAGGCGCCACCCTCGCATGCGTCGGCATTGCGCATTGCGCGCCAACCCGACTGTACATAAGCTTCGCAACCATCGGGGCGGCAGCCGATCGCCGACCATCTCGGCGGCGTGGAGGAGCGAGAAATGCCTTATCGTTCGCCGGTCGGCGATATCCTGTTTTCGCTCAACGCAGTCGCCGACCTTCCGGGCATGATCCGCCGGGGGCTGGCCGGCGATCTCGACTGGGACGCCGTATCGGCGATCGTCGCCGAAGCCGGGCGCTTCGCCACCGAGGAGATCGCGCCGCTCAACCGCCTCGGCGATCTTGCCGGCGTGCGCTACGAGAACGGCTTGGTGACGATGCCGGCGGGCTTCACGGATGTCTATCGGCGATGGGCGGAGGCGGGCTGGAACGGCGTCTCCGCGCCGACCGAGTTCGGCGGCATGGGCCTGCCCCATCTCGTCAATGTCGCCTGCACCGAGATCTGGAACGGCGCGTCGATGGCCTTCGCTTTGTGCCCGCTACTGACCGAGGGCGCTGTCGGCGCCCTGAAGAGCTTCGGCTCGCCTGAGCTGCTCGATCGCTATCTCGCCCCGATGATCAGCGGCCGGTGGACTGGGACGATGAACCTCACCGAGCCGCAGGCGGGCTCCGACCTCAACGCGGTCAGGACCCGGGCTGAACGCGCCGGGGACGGAAGCTATCGCCTATTCGGCCAGAAGATCTTCATCACCTACGGCGAGCACGACATGGCGGAGAACATCGTCCACCTCGTCCTCGCCCGGCTGCCCGGCGCGCCTGCCGGAACGCGCGGCCTCACGCTCTTTCTGGCGCCGAAATTCCTCGTCAATTCCGACGGCTCGCTCGGCGAGCGCAACGACCTGCGCTGCGCCGGCATTGAGCACAAGCTCGGCATTCACGCGTCTCCGACCTGTGTCATGGTCTATGGCGACGCCGAGGGCGCAAAGGCGTGGCGGGTGGGCGAGGAGAATCGCGGCCTCGCCGCGATGTTCGTGATGATGAACGCCGCGCGGCTCGCGGTCGGAACGCAAGGCGTGGCGATCGGCGAGCGCGCCTATCAGCAGGCGCTGTCTTACGCCCGCGAGCGCCGCCAGGGCCGGGGCATGAATGGCGGCGACGGCATGAGCCCGATCATCGAGCACGCCGACGTCCAGCGGATGCTGATGACGATGAAGGCGAATGTCCAGGCCGCGCGCGGGATCTGCTGCCTGACCGGCGTGTCGCTCGACCTCGCAGATCACGCCCATGCCGCCGGCGAGCGGACCGCCGCCGCCAATCGCGCCGCGCTGTTGACGCCGATCGCCAAGGCGTTCTCGACCGACATCGGCGACGAGACGACGTCGATCGGCGTTCAGGTCCATGGCGGCATGGGATTCATCGAGGAGACGGGGGCGGCCCAGCACATGCGCGATTCGCGCATCGCCGCGATCTACGAAGGCGCGAACGGCATCCATGGGATCGACCTCGTGCAGCGCAAGCTGCCGCTGGCCAACGGCGAAACGGTGCGCGACGAGATCGCCGGAATCCGCCGGGTGGCGAGCGATGTCGCGGGGCGCGGCGGGGCAGGCTTTGGCGCGACGGCGGAGCGGCTCGCTGAGGCCTCTGACGCGCTCGAGGAATCGACGCGTCTGATGCTGGATTGGGCCGCAGCCGATCTCCATTCCGCCCTTGCGGGCGCGTCGCCCTATCTTCGCCTGTTCGGACTCACGCTCGGTGGCGCGTGCCTGGCCAAAGCCGGCCTCGCGGGGCAAGCGCTGGCGGAGGGGGGCGACAAGAGCGAGCTCGGGCGCGTCGGCCTTGCTCGTTTTTATGCCGAGAAACTTGCGACTGCGGCGCCCGGGCTGGCGCGCGCCATCGCGTCGGGCGGCGCGCCGCTGCAATCCTATGAGGCGATCCTGGCGGAGAGCGCATGACCCAACGTGTCGAGATGACCAAAGATATCGAGGTCGGCCGCGAGGGCGCGGT
>JBAUXQ010000622.1:0-2102 GCA_049584355.1 Roseiarcus sp.
GGGGCGGAGGCTCTGTCGACGCGCGCAAGTCCGCAGGCGGCTGGGGGGGCGTGGGCGGCGACGGCGGAGGCTGCGGCGCGGGTTTGGCGTCCTTCTCGCCGTTCATGACCTGGTTGAGTTCGCTCAACGATACCGTCTCGATCGGAATCGCTTCCGGACTGTCCGTGAATCTCGGGGCCCTGGCGAACCCGAGCAAGAGCAGCGCCAGCAGCGCGCCGTGGAGCGCGGCGGAGCCGGCAAAACTTGAATATGACCGCCGTTCGTCCAACGCCGCTCCCGGCTATTGTTTGATCGGCTCGGTGACGAGGGCCACCTTCTTGTACCCGGCGGTCGTGACCGCCGCCATGATCTCAGCCACCCGTCCGTAGGGCACCGCCTTCGATGCGCGAAGATAGATCCGCTGATCGACGTCGCTCTGCGACGCGGCCTGAAGCTTGGCGACCAGGTCGGCGTCGGCGATCGGCTCATCCATGACGTAAAGCTGACCCTGCTCGTTGAGCGAGACCGCGATCGGCTTGCGATCGACATTGAGCGCGGTGGCGCTGGCCCGCGGCAGGTCGACCGTGACCCCGGTCGTCAGCAGCGGCGCGGCGACCATGAAGATGATCAACAGCACCAGCATCACGTCGATGAACGGCGTCATGTTGATGTCCGCCATCGCGCCATAGCGCGGCACGCCGCGGCGACCGCGACCGGTCTTGCGTCCGCTGGCGACCGGAGTAATGGCCATCGCGTCGCTCCTTTCGCCTCACGAGACCTTTTCGACCGACAGATGATGATCGATCTGCCGGGAAAGGATCGACGAGAATTCGTCGGCGAAGCTCTCGAGCCGCGCCTGGGCTTTGGCGACGTCGCCCTGAAGCTTGTTGTAGGCGATCAGGGCCGGAATGGCCGCGAAGAGGCCAATCGCCGTCGCCAGCAGCGCCTCCGCAATGCCGGGCGCGACGACGGCGAGGGATGTGTTCTTGGAAGCCGCGATCGACTGGAACGAGTTCATGATCCCGAACACCGTGCCGAACAGGCCGATGAACGGTCCGGCCGAGGCGATCGTCGCCAGGACCAGGAGATTGGATTCGAGCCGTTCCACCTCGCGGGCGATCGAGACGTCGAGGACCTTGTCGATGCGGGCATGAAGTCCGCGGAACGAACCGGCCGCCTGCTGGAACGAGCGTTTCCACTCGCGCATCGCGGCCACGAACAGCGCCGCCGCGCCGCTGTTGTTGGGTTGAGCCGACAGCGAGGTGTAGAGTTCCTCGAGCGATTGGCCCGACCAGAAGATCTGCTCGAAGTTCTCCATCTCGTTCTTGAATTTACGAAACAAGCGGGTCTTGTCGAAAATGATCGTCCAGCACCACAGCGAAGCAAGCAGCAGGCCCAGCATGACCGCCTTGACGACGATATGGGCCGACCAGAACATCTCGAAGATGCTGGTTTCCGGAGTCGCGGCCGCGGCGGCTACGTCGGCAGGATTCATCGAGTGTGGAACCTTTTCTTGGGCAGGCGGAACCGCGCGGCCACGGCGGGAAAACGGGATCGGGCCGGGGTCTGCGCTGCAAATCGGCCGAAACTTGGGCTTTTGCCGGACACTGGAGGCGCCCGGATTTCTCGCCGCGGATTAAGACTCTGATAGGGTTAAAGGCGGGTTAGCAGTTCGAGCCGCCATTGGCGAGCGGCGAAATTCTTGATCGGGTGGCTGCGGGCGCGCCCGGCCGGCCCCCGGCGCAATACGCGCGCTCGACTCCCTACCCAAACCGTGCCGCCGCCTTTATCGTGATCTGGCCGGCGCGATCCTCTCGCCCGGAGGAGATGAGGTTGATGGGGGCTCTCGAGACCTTCGGCTGGGAGTGGGGGTCGGCGCTGTTACGCTGGCTCCACGTGACTGCGGCGATCGCGTGGATCGGGGCGTCGTTCTTCTTCATGCATCTCGACGCCAGCTTACGCAAGCAGGCGAAAGACGACGCAGCGCTGGCCGGAACCTCCTGGCAGGTGCATGGGGGCGGATTCTATGAGATGCGGAAATACCTGCTCGCGCCCCCGTGGCTGCCCGAGCACCTCATCTGGCACAAGTGGCAGTCCTATTGGACCTGGATGAGCGGCTTTGC
>JBAUXQ010000623.1:0-2453 GCA_049584355.1 Roseiarcus sp.
TGTTTGTTCTTCTGGCAGGCCTCTACTTCGAGCGGACGCGCGACCTCGCCACGGTTTCCGAGCTGTGGCCGCATATCGAAGCGGCGCTTCGCTGGATCGACACGTACGGCGACCGGGACGGGGACGAGTTCGTCGAATATCTGCGTGCAGGCAAGTCCGGGCTGGTCAATCAGGGCTGGAAGGATTCCGCTGATTCCATTTTCCACGCCGACGGCAAACTCGCCGAAGGCGCAATCGCGATCTGCGAGGTCCAGGGCTATGTCTACGCCGCCAAGCGCCTGGCGGCGAAGATTGCCGCCGCCGTCGACCTGCCCGAGCGCGCTTCGAAACTTTTGCGCGAGGCCGAGAATTTGCGGCTTCGATTCGAGGCGGCGTTCTGGTGCGACGACATCCGGACCTACGCCCTGGCTCTCGACGGCCAAAAGCGCCCTTGCCGGGTGCGCTCGTCCAACGCTGGGCAGGTGCTCTTTACCGGCATCGCGGCGGAAGAACGCGCTGCGGCGATCGCCGATCAGCTCTTGGGTCCCGAATTTTTCACCGGCTGGGGAGTAAGGACGATCGCTTCGTCGGAGGCGCGCTACAACCCAATGTCGTACCATAACGGCTCGGTCTGGCCGCACGACAATGCCCTTATCGGGCTTGGCTTCGCCCGCTACGGCCTGCGTGGGCATGCGATGCGGCTGCTGACGGGAGTCTATGAAACCTGTCGCTACATGGACTTGCGCCGGCTGCCCGAGCTGATCTGCGGCCTCAGGCGCGTGCCCGACAATGGCCCGACCCTCTACCCCGTGGCCTGTGTTCCGCAGGCCTGGTCGAGTGCGGCGCCGCTCGCGCTGTTGCAGGCCTGCCTCGGCGTCGAGTTCGACTTCGACGCCCATCAGATTTGCTTCCGCCGACCCCGGCTGCCATCGTTCCTGGACGACGTCGTGATCCGTTCGCTATCCGTCGGCGATGGAAAGGTCGATTTGCTGCTGAGCCGCTCCAAATCCGACGTGTCGGTCAATGTCGTGCGCCGCCAGGGACAAGCCGAGGTCACAGTCAAATACTGACCGGTCCGACGCGCGGCCGCTTCTTTCGGCTATAGGCGTGGTCGACAGGCCTCATCGTTCGTTTGGGTAAGAAACACGCTCGCCTCGACGCACGGGCCATGCGAAAAGGCCGCCCATGCGAATCCTGCTCACCAACGACGACGGCATCCACGCGCAGGGCTTGAAACTGCTCGAATCGATCGCCAACGAGCTCTCGGACGACGTGACGGTGGTCGCGCCCGAGAGCGACCAGTCGGGGGTCGCCCATTCGCTTTCGCTCAGCGACCCGTTGCGGTTGAGAGAAATCGGCCCGCGCCATTTCGCCCTCAAAGGCACGCCGACCGATTGCGTCATCATGGGGGTGCGGAGAATCCTGGCCGATCGCCGACCCGATCTCGTGCTCTCCGGCGTCAACCGCGGCCAGAACGTCGCCGAGGACGTCACCTATTCGGGGACCATCGCCGGCGCGATGGAGGGGGCGATGCTCGGCATCCCCTCGATTGCCTTGTCGCAGGCCTATGGCGGGGCGGTCGGGCGGCCGGTGATCGAATGGGGCGCAACGGAAGCGCACGCCGCGCCGGTCATCCGCACGATTCTCGCCGCCGGAATCGCCGCGGGCGGTCTCATCAACGTGAATTTCCCCGCCTGCGCGGCGAGCGAGGTGGCGGGAATCGAGCTCACCCGTCAGGGCCGGCGCAACGCCGAATTGATGCGTGTGGAAGAGCGGCGCGACGGCCGCGGCTTCCCCTATTTCTGGCTCATGTTCCAGCGCGGCGCCTACGACCATGAGGACGGAACCGATCTCGCGGCCCTGGCGGCGCAGAAGATCTCGATTACGCCGCTCAGGCTCGACCTGACGGACAACGATTCGCGCCTGCGGTTCGAAAAGGCGTTTTCGCGGCGATGAGGCGGGCGGGCGAGAGGCGCCGATGAGCGCGACCGAGCAGGAAGAACGCGCCCAGTTCACGCTGGCGATGCGGGCGAAAGGCATCAACGACCTCGGCCTCCTGCGGGCGCTCGAACGCGCGCCCAGGGCGCTCTTCATGCCGCAGCGGTTCGCCGACATTTCGGGGCGCGACATCGCGCTGCCGATCGGCTGCGGACAGACGTCGCCACCGCCGTCGATCGTCGCCTCCATGATCGCCGCGCTCGAACTCAAGCCGTCGCACCAGGTGTGCGAAATTGGAACCGGAACAGGCTATTGCACGGCGTTGCTCGCCCAACTTGCGAACTCGGTCGTCTCGCTTGAGCGGTTCGAGACGCTGGCGGTCGAGGCCTCCGCCCGGATCAAGACCTTCGGGCTCCCCAATGTCGCGATCCGGTGGGAGGACGGATTTGACTTTCACCGCTCGGGCGAACGGTTCGATCGGGTGATCGTGCATGGCCTGATCGAGCCGCCGGGCGAGGCGTTTCGCGATCTCATGG
>JBAUXQ010000624.1:0-4330 GCA_049584355.1 Roseiarcus sp.
GTGCGCCACGGGACGCTGCGCGGCGTCGACGTTCCGGCCGCCCGCGCGCCCTCGATGATCGACGAATATCCGATCCTCGCGGTCGCCGCCGCCTTCGCCTCCGGCGCGACGCGCATGCGGGGCTTGAACGAACTCAGGGTCAAGGAGAGCGATCGTCTCGCTGCGGTCGCCGCGGGCCTCGAAGCCGCCGGCGTCGATTGCGCCATCGACGGCGACGATCTCACCGTCGAAGGCGGGAGGCCGCGCGGCGGCGGGCTGGTCGCGACGGAGATGGATCACCGGATCGCGATGAGCTTCCTCATCATGGGGCTCGCCAGCCTCGAGCCGATGGCGATCGACGACGCGGCGATGATCGCGACAAGCTTTCCCGATTTCGGCCCGACGATGGAGCAGCTCGGGGCGAAGTTCCGGTGAATTTCAGCCCGTAAGGCAAGTTGCAGCCCGAACTCGTCCTTCGAGACGCGCCTTCGGCCGTCCTCAGGACGAGAGTGTGATTTCATCCGCCGCGACCCACCGCCCGTCGCGGCTGGACCTCGCCATCGCGTGGATCGTCCGCTCGATCGCAAGCCCGCCCTCGAAGTCGACGGCGAGCGAAGGCTTGCCCTCAATACGGTTCAGGAGCTCGTGCGCTTCGATGATCTTGAGCTCGTTGAAGCCCATCTGGTGGCCCGGCGCGACGATGAATTGATCATAGGGCGGGTGCGCTGGACCCATCAAAATCTGCCGAAACCCTTGCAGCTCCGCCGGCCCTTCGGCGACGTAGAGGCCGACCTCGTTGAACCGCTCCTGGTCGAATGTGATCGCGCCTCGGACCCCGAACGCCTGCAGTTGCAGCCGCCCCTTGCGGCCCCAGGCGCAGCGGTTGACCTGGATCGTTCCCGACGCCCCGTCCTCCATCCTGAGCAGCGCGGTCGCGATGTCGAAGGTCTCGACCGCCCGCCGTCCGCCGCCGTCGGGGCGATCCGCATAGGGCTTGCTCATCTCGCCGAACACCGCGCTTGGGCGCCCGATGAGGGTCGAGATCATGCTCAAGGGGTGGACGGCGAAATCATCCAACGCGCCGTAGCCCGCGCTTCGCGCGCTGCGCCAGGAAAATGGCGCCTCGGCGTCGGCCATATAGTCCTCGTCCATTTCGAGGCGGAAATGGGTCAGCCGGCCGATCGCGCCCGTCTTCAGAAGCTTGCCGATGAAACGGACCGCCGGGCTCTGGATATAATTGTAGCCGAGGATCGCGACCCGACTCGATGCCCGCGCCGCCGCCGCCATCCGTTCGGAATCGGCAAGCGCTGGCGCCATCGGCTTTTCGCACCACACGTGCTTGCCCGCTTCGAGCGCCGCGATCGCTATCGGCGCATGGAGCGCGTTCGGCGTCGTGATCGATACGACCTCGACCGCCGGATCGGCGATCAGCGCCCGCCAGTCGGCGGTCGAGGCTTCGAAGCCGAACTCGTCGGCGCGCCGCCGCGCCAGCCCTTCCTCGACTTCACACAGCATGACCCGTCGAACCACAGGCCCGTCGCCGAATACCGCCTGAACGCCGGTCCAGGCCAGCGCGTGGCACTTGCCCATGTAGCCTGTGCCGATCAGTCCGACGCCGATCGTGCGCATGCCCTCGCCTCCCGATACCCTGCGCGCCGGCCGCCCGCCGCGCCTCGCCAATACAAATATTTCATCTGCTACACAAATTGGAATATCTGTTCTATTGATAGCGACCGGGGAAGAGCGCGCCCGGCGAGGCGAAGGGAACGATGGGCGCCGACTCGACGATCGAACCGCCGGAAAGCTTCGAAGCGCTCGAGCGCCGCCTGATCGAGATCGAGCCGCATCTGCCCAAGCGCCTTCGTCAGGCTGCGGCTTATGCGCTCGACCACCCCGACGAGTTCGCGCTCGGCACCGCCTCGGCCCTCGCCCGCAGCGCCGAGGTGCAGGCTTCGACTCTGGTGCGCTTCGCCCAGACGCTCGGCTTCGCCGGCTTCTCCGAGCTTCAGGAGGTGTTTCGCTCACGCCTGCGCAACCGCTGGCCGGACTATTCCGAACGCCTCAAGGCGCTGCAAGAGAACGCCCGCGACAGCGGCGACCCGACCCATCTCCTGTTCGGATTCGCCGATTCCGCGGCCGCCTCGATCGCGCGGCTGCGCGAAGCGGTCCAGCGGCGCGAGCTTGACCGGGCGGTCAGCCTTTTGGCCGCCGCCCGGACCATTCATTGCCTCGGCCAGCGGCGGTCGTTCTGCGTCGCCCATTACCTCACTTACGCCCTGTCCCAGCTCGGCGTACCGGCGTCGCTGATCGACAATGTCGGCGGCCTCGGACCCGAGCAGCTGGCGCAGGCCGGCGGGGGCGACGCGCTGATCGCGATCAGTTTCTCGCCCTATGCGCCATTCACCGTCGATCTCGCCAAGCGGGCGCGGCGGGCCGGCGTTCCGGTCGTCGTCGTCACCGACAGCGCGCTCTCGCCGCTCGCCGGGATCGCCGACGTCCGGTTCGAGATCGTCGAAAGCGACTTCGGCTCGTTCCGCTCGCTGGCGGCGACATTCTGCCTGGCGATGACGCTCGCCGTCGCCGTCGGCGAAAAGCGGGCCGAGGCGGCCGCCTGATTCGATTACTCGGCAAGCGCCCGTCTGGCGGCGAAGACAACCCTGGGCACGAGAAACGCCGCCGCCGCAACCATGAGCGCGATCCCGAACATCGAAACGAAGGTCATGTGAAGCGACTGCTCGAGCGCCGCCCGAAGCCCCGAATCGCCCCCGCCATCGACCGAACCCCGCTCCAGCAATCGCCGAAGCTGGTCCGAGCTCGCATTACCGGCGTGGCCGGAACGGAAGAGGCCAAAATTGAGCACGGCGCCGAACACCGTCGCGCCGAAAGTGCTGCCGAGGCTGCGCGCGAACAGGAAGGACGCGGTCACGCTGCCGCGCTCGGACCAATCGACGATCTCCTGAATGAGTATGATCGAGGCGCTGCTGAGGAGGCCCATACCGAGACCGACGACGAGCGATCCGAGGCCGGCGGCGATCGGGGAGCTTTCCGCGGTCAGGACGACGAACACGAACGCGCCGGCCGGCACCAGCAGCCCGCCGGTGCGCAGGACCGTGCGAACGCCGAACCGCTTGAACCCGCGTACGCCGACAGTGGCGCCGACCGGCCATCCCAGAACCATCGAAGAGAGGGCGAAACCGGCGATGAGCGGCGATTTCTGCATCACCCCCTGGACGAACACCGGCAGGAAAGACGTGAGCCCGATCATCACCATGCCGCACAACAGTGAAGCCCCATTGGCTGCGGCGATCGGCCTGCGGCCCCAAAGCTCGAGCGAGATCATCGGCTCGGGAGACCGGCGCTCCTGGATCACGAACAGCGCCACCGCGACGACGGCGACCACGGTGATCACCCCAATCTCGAATTCGCCGGAGGTCGAGACGGCGGTGAGGTCGGCCATGATCGCGGCGATGGCGATGGTGAACACGGCGGCGCTTAGATGATTGATCCTGCCGCCGCCGCGGGCGCTCTTTTCGTGCAGATAGGCCCAAAATCCGGCCGCGGCGAGCGCCCCGATCGGCAGGTTCATCCAGAAAATCCAGGCCCAGGAAAAGTGCTGGATGATGAGGCCGCCGGCCATCGGCCCGAGGACCGCCGACAGCGCCCAGACGCTCGCCAGCCAGCCTTGAATCTTGGCCCGCTCGTGGACCGAGTAGAGGTCGCCGACGATGGTCATCGCGGTCGGCTGGACCGCGCCGGCGCCGACGCCCTGGACCAGCCGGAAGATGATCAACGACGGCATCGACCACGCAAACCCGCACAGGATCGAGCCAAAGAGGAAGATCACGATCCCGGCCATCATCACCGTCTTGCGGCCGGCGAGATCGGCGAGCTTGCCGAACACCACGGTGGTTGCGGTCTGGGTCAGAAGGAACGCCGAGAACACCCAGCTGTAGAGCTGCAGGCCCCCGAGCTGGCCGACGATCTGCGGCATGGCGGTCGAGACGATCGTCGCTTCGATCGCGATCATGAAATTCGCCGCCATCACGGCGGCGAGCACGAGCGGTCGATGAGTCGTCAGGGAGGGCATGGGGATTTCTTGGGAGGTTGCAACCGTCTTTAAGACAGAAAGCGTGACGGCGCCAATCGCGTTCGCGTGATAAGGCCTGGCCGGCGCAAAGCGGCCACAGTTCCGGCCCATCCGATTTTGCGCTACCGTTCCCTTTTAAACAGGAGACGCCAATGCAGCTTCGCCGTTTGGGACGCACCGATCTTTCCATCGCGCCGATGGTTCTCGGCGGCAACGTGTTCGGCTGGACGGCCGACAAGAAGGCCTCGTTCGCGGTGCTCGACT
>JBAUXQ010000625.1:0-3491 GCA_049584355.1 Roseiarcus sp.
GCAAAGATCGTGGCGACCGTGTGAGCGTACCCGTTTCGTCTGTTACCGCATAAATTAGCGCCAATGCCGCCAACCTCATCACCAACATGCTGACCGGGCGCCACGCCGCGTCCTCTTGACTCAGATCGTCCGGCAGATCGGGCCATTGGCGATCGGCGTTCCATCCTTTCCGCTGCCTGGGTATGACCTTTATCTCTTGAGCGTGGAAGCGGAGTCCTCGGCTCTGCCGACTTCGGCGGGCTCTACGCGGCGCAACCGGCCGCACTTGCGCAGGAGGCGCCGGCGGGGGAGCTTAACTGTGAAACTTGCCGCGAGGGCTCTCGAGCATCTCGGGCGCTTAGCCGCTATCCGGCTCTTGTCGATAGGGTCGCGAATCCCAGGTTTGGTCCATCCCCGGCCTAGTCCTGCTCGCCGATCGTTTGGGCGTAGGTCTTGCCGTACGGATAGAAGCGTTCCTTGTGGCCTTGCTCCCAAGCGGCTCTGAGCTCGGGCGTCGTGATGTCCCAGTCCGGCCGGCACTTCCTGGTGACCGCACGCAGATCCTGGCGGAGATCTTCCGTCGATGGGCGGCCGAAAAACCAATAGCCATTATAGACTTTGTGAACGACGAGACCCGGCTCGAGCACAATCGTGTGCGGGATCATCGGGTTGTGGACCGGGTCGGTATATTCGGCGATGTCCAGGTCCTTTTGGACCGTGCGCCTCGGGTCGGAAAGAAAGGGCCAGTGGGCGCCGACTCCACTACGAAATTCATTCGTCTCGACAATGCTGTCGGTGCTTATTGTGACGAGCCGGCAATAGCCGACCTCCATCTCGCGATGGAGTTGAACAAGGCCCTCGGCTTGGCGGCGGTCCTTGGGACAGTAGCCTCCACGGCTGAGAACGAGAACCATAGGATGCTGTTCTTGCAGCTCTGACAGCTTGCGGTGTTTCGCTGTGTGGTCGGAAAGCTCGTAATCAGGGAAGACAGCGCCTGGAACGATGTCGGATCGCATGGTGAGACCTCCAAAATTGAACGCGCGTCGACGTACGCGCCGCCTGCCATTGTCAGTGCCGCCGCAACAGAGCGGTGAGCATGAGGCACACGAAAGCGCCCACCGCGGCGGCGAGAAATCCGTCGATATAGGAGAGAACGGCGGCCTGCTTCGCCACGGCGGACCCGAGCAGGCTCGTCGCACGCTCCGCTGCGACGCCGACGTCGCTCGAGTGGGCGCTCATCGCGTTGCGATAGGCGGCGAGCCGATCGGCCGTCTGGGCGCCTAGGCTGTCGACATGCAGGCCGATGAGATTGGAATGGACCTGCTCGCGCACCCGGACGAAGGTCTGCATGAAGGCGGTTCCGATCTCGCCGCCGAACAGGCGAACGGTCTGGAACAGCGTGCCGATCGTCAACACGTCGGCGGGATTCATCGATTTCACCGCCAGCGCAACGACCGCGGTCAGCGCGAACGACTGGCCGACCGCCTGCAAGATCTGCGACGGCAGGAAATCATCGGTCGCCCAATCCTGGGTGAGAAGGGTCGCCATGAGGCAGGCGACGCCGATGAGAATCGCGCCGGTCGCGAGGATCCAACGCGCGTCGATACGCGACAAAAGCCAGCCCAGAGGCAGCACGATCAGAAATTGGGGCAGCGCAATCCACAGGAGAACCGCGCCGACCTGCAGCTCGCGGTAGTCCTGGACGACCTGGAGATAGGTCGGGATGATATAGGCGGTCGAGAGAATGATGAAGCGGAAGCCGGCGAGGATCAAAAGGATGGGCACGATCCCTTCCTTCGCCAAGAGCCGAAGATTGAGGAATGGCTTGTCGATGATGAGTTCGCGACCGACGAACGCGAGGGTCAGCAAGGTTCCCGAGAGCAGGAGACCGTTGACGAGACCGTTGTTGACCCAGTCGAGGCGGTTGCCCTGGTCAAGGCCGGCGTAGAGCAGAGAGAACCCGATCCCGGAATAGGCGAGTCCTGGCCAGTCGAGATCGCGCAGCAGGTTCAAGTTGATCTTCTCGCGCGGCGCTCCGTACCAGATGCATGCGAACATGACCGGCACCGCGAGGCAAAATTGCCATTGGATCCAGCGCCAGGAGAAGTTTTCCGTATACCAGCCCTCGAGCGAAGCGGAGACGTTCTGCGACAGTTCCGAGTTCATCGCGTAGACGGCGAGACCGTAGACGACGAGGCGCTGCGGCAGATTGCGGACGATGAAGCCGATGGTGAGCGGAATGAAGGTCCCGGTTCCCACGCCGGCGAGGAATTGCGCGGAGAGGAAGGCGGTGAGGTTCGGCGACAATGGCCCGAGCAGGGCGGCGATGAACAGGAGCGCCATTCCGTACAACAGGATGCGCCTGACGCTGAAAATGGCGCCGAGATAGGGACAGGCGACGCCGACCAGCATCTGCCCGACGCCGAAGCTGGTCGTCATCCATGCGCCCTCGTCGAACCCGAAGTGCAGCCCGCCGCGCAGGTCGGCGAGCCCGAAGGTCGTGATGCGGCTCCCGGTAAATGACAGGATCGCGCCGATGAGAACGCCGAGAATCCCGACATAGGGCCTGAAGGTGTCGGGGTCGAGCCGAATGTACCGGACGCCGCTCTCGTGAGCAGCGATGCCGGCGCAAGTGATCGGAGCGGGGGTGGGCGCGGGCGGCTCCGCGCTTTCCCGACCGAGCGGGGCAGGGACCGCCGTCATGGACGCGCCGTGACGCTGGCAGCGGCCCCGCTGCCGCCCTGCGAAGGAGCGGCGCCGGTATCGATCGTCGCCTCGACCGACATTCCGGGGCGGACCAGCGATCCAAGCGACTCATTCTGGTCGAGAACGATCTTCACCGGGACCCGCTGCACCACCTTGGTGAAGTTGCCGGTGGCGTTGTCGGGCGGCAGCAGCGCAAAGGTGCTTCCAGTCCCCGGCGACCAGCTATCGACATGGCCGGTGAGCTTGAGATCGGGGAAGGCGTCGACGGAGATCCGGGCCGGCTGGCCAAGCCGGACGTCGGTCATCTGGGTCTCCTTGTAATTCGCGATCACCCAGATGTTCGGCAGCGGCACGACCGCGATGACCTGCGTGCCGACATTGACGAACTGGCCGAGGCGCACCTGCCGCTGCCCGACCAGCCCATCCGCCGGGGAGAGAATGCGCGTGTAACGCAGATTGTCGGACGCCAGCGCGACCTGCGCCTCGGCGGCATGGATCTGCGCCTTGAGCTGCTTCTCCTGGATGTCGATCGCCGCCAACGCCGCCTTCTGCTGGTCGAGCTGAGCCTCATTCAGCCGCCGTTGGGCAATCGCCCGCTTGGAGTTGTCGTCGGCCTGCTCGACCAACTGTTGCGTGCCGGCGATTCCGGTCCTGAGCAGGTCGCGCTGGCGCTTGTCCTCGAGCTGGTAGCGCAGGACGTCGGCCTCGGTGGCGTCGATCGTCGCCTCGGCCTGCTGGACAAGCGATTGCTGCACGATCCGTTGATTGGCGAGATTGGCGAGCGTCGCCTCGGCGGCGGCGAGATT
>JBAUXQ010000626.1:0-17224 GCA_049584355.1 Roseiarcus sp.
GCGGCCACCGCCACCGCCGGCGTAGAAGCCGCTCGTCTGCGCGTATTTGGTGGGATCATACGCGTTGTAGCCCGGAAAGTCGGGACCGGCGACGACCCCCGGGGCCGTCCGCGACGAGGGATTGACCGTCTGATTGGCGTTGCAGCCGGCGAGCGCGAGCGCCACAACCGCCAGAATGATCGGGATTCGCATTCGCGTGCTCCGGTTCAATGGCGATGAGGCCGGCGTACGAGAGATGGCCCGCTCCGCGATCGGGTTCAATAGTTCGGATTACGGTGACGACTGACCAAATCCCCATTGGAAAAGTGATGCGGCGTTTCAACGCCGAGCACGCCCGCGCCTATTCCCGCCATTGACATGGAACGCCGTCCTCCGGCGCCCCTGTCGAACGCTGGCATTCAGAATCGCCGGGGCGCCAGCCGCTCAATGTGAGCATGTGCGGCTGGACCCCCGTTTTTGCGGGGGTGACACAGCCTTCCCGTGGTTGCGCACTATTGGGGGATGCCCTCGATGGCGAAGGAGCGGAATTTCGCGTATTTGTCGCCGATCTTCCGGGCGGCCTTGTAATCCGCCGATGCGCGCCAGGCCTGAACCGCTTCGAGGCTGTCGAACGCATTGATGGCGACGCGCGTTCCCGGCGCCGGCCCTTCGAGTGCAACGATATTATGGCTGGCGGCGATCAGGCGCCCGCCCGACGCCTTTATGTTGGCCTGGACAACGGGTACGTATTCTTTCTGGTACGCGTCCAAATCCGTGATGTCTGTCTCGGTGACGACATAGACCGGCGCCTTGCTCTCTGCATGGAGGCCTTGAACCGCGATGGCGCCGATTGCAGCGCCCGCCAACAACGCCAATGCCGCCGTAGATCGAGTTTTCATGATTTTCCTCCGGGTCGCCAAGGTTACAGCGGCAGTCTACTCTACTGCGAATCATTTCGCCCTTTTCTGACGCCCGCCTCGGAAGTGCGCTCCATGCCGGCGTGACGTCAGATGTCGAACAAGGAGAAGACTAGTTTGTCGCCGTTCGGGCTGCGTCTTCCCATCTGCGTCGGCGTCGGGTTCCTGATCGCGCTCGTGAGCGCGGCCCCGTCTTTCGCGGGCGAACCCGGCGTTCCGGCGTGGCTCGAGGCCCATGTCGGCGAGGGCGAGGGGCAGATTGCGCCGGTCGTGCTGGAGCGCGCCCGCGCGCTCTACCAGCGGAAGGGGGTCCGCAACCCCTGCTACTTCGCTTTTGACGCGACGCGTCCGCATGACCTGGGCGGCGGGCTGGGGCGCCGGTTTTACATCATCTGCGAAGCTCAAGGGTCGTTTCGCGCGATCTCCGCAGGCCATGGCGGCGGGCGCGACCTGGACGGGCTTGCGGATTTCTCCAACGGACGGCGGTGCGTGAAGAATTTCGGCAATGCGATGGATTCCGATCTGACGACGGGCGGGGCCTATGTGACCGCCGACATTGCTGCCGCCTTCAAGGGCTACTACCGAGCGGGCGGAGGAGACGCGGCCTTCACGCGCCCGTTCCTCAAGTTCGACGGCGAAGGCGACACCGCAAACGCCAGAGAGCGCGCGATCGGCGGACATCCGGCGGTCCTGCTCAGGGGCGTCTGTCGTCGAAAGGACCCGCAAAGCCCGCACGCCGACGGGGATGGCTACGTTCCGTTCGGCAAGCTCGTGAATTACGAAGCCGGGCGCAGCGACGGCTGCACCAGCTGGTCGCCCTCGGACGCCGAGAGCATCATGGCGATGGTGCAGAATAATCCGACCACCCTCTACATTTATCCGGAGTCGCGCGACATCGAGGCGGTCGCGCGCGCGGTTCAAGGCGGAGAGACGCCGTCGCGCGCCGGGCTCTATTGGAACGCCGCGTGCCTCAGAGACATCGGCGCGCCGAGGTTCTGGCGGAGGGAAACGCTCGAGCCGATCATTGCGCGATGGCGCGAGGCGCATCCCGCTCCGCCGCCCGAGCCGCCGCCGATCTGTAGGGAGTGAGCGCATCCCGCGAGAGCGGGAAGAGGTGAAGGTCGAAATGGCGTAGGGCGATGGAGGATTAGAAATTTCGACAATCGTTTGCGAAAATCAGAAGTCCGTGCTAGGGTGCCTGCTGTCCGGGATCGGGGCTGACATCTGCGCAAGAGCCACGAGGTTGTTGGAATCTTAACCTAAGCCGTTGAAAAGTCTAGATTAGCGGAAACAAAAGCTTTGGATTTTGCTTCCTTTTCCTTTGATTTTCCTTCCTCTTTTCTTTGATTTTCCTTCCCCTCGCTTGGAAAACGCTTCCTCGGCGCGCGTTGAGCGTCGCGTCAACTTCAAGGAACAAAGCGCGATCGCGAGGCGTTGCGTTTTTTGAGCGCGATGCCCAGGAGATGGCGAATGCCTAGCGACCCACGTGAGCCTGTTCCGAGCCCGCCCCCCTATGTCATTCCGAATCCCGTTCGCCCTCCGACGCCTCAGGAGGCGCCAAGGCCGGTGCCGCCTCCCGACCTTCCCGCGCCGGGGCCGGACGTCATCCGAGAGCCCGGGCCGGACGACATCCCCGAGACATTCCCGCCGGAATCTCCGCCTCCGGTCACTTTTGCCGCGTAGTCTCGCTTGTCGTAGTCAATCCGGGTTTCAAACCAGCGGTCGCCGCGAGATCCCGAAATGAATGGAGCGAGCCCGTGGGGAGCGCTTGTCGCGGTCGGCGTGCTTGCGCTCCTCGCGGCTGATAGCCGTGCGGCGATGGGACAGCAGCAGCCGTTGCCGCCGCCGCGGCCCGGAGTTGAGGCCAGCGCCGGCGGGTCCCCCTCCGCAGCCGGCCTCGCCGATCGGGTCCGAGGGGGAAGGTCCGGTCCCGGCTATGATTGCCGGACCCAGGACAGAGTCGCAGGCGCCAGGATCAGCGCCCACGCCAGGGGGCTGGCGGTGGACTTCGTTGCGATTGCGTTCGCGGACCAGCGGCGCCTCCTCGTCGAGCGGCCGACGGGCGCGGACGAAGCCTCCTATTTCCGCGCAATACGCTCCGCGGCTTGCGGCTGGTTCACCACCGTTCTCGGGCCGGGCGCCGACGCGTTCCACGCCAACAACATGCATCTCGACATCGAAAGCCACGGCTCGAGCGGCGCCTATCGCATTTGCGAGTAGCTCAGGCGTATTGCGCAATCCCATTGCCGAACGACCAGTTCTCCTTCTTGACCTCGACGAGGCTGACGAAGACGTCCTCGCGGCGCAGGCCGGGCTTGCCCGCGAGCCCGTCGGCGATCGCCTTGTAGAGCGCCTTCTTCTGCTCGACGGTCCGGCCCTCGTTCCAGGTGATCTGGATCATCACCAGGTCCTCGCTGCGGCGGATGCCGAGATAAGCCGGATCGAACACAAGGTCCGGCGGCTCGTGCTCGGTGATCACCTGGAAGTGGTCGTCCTTCGGCACGCCGACGCTGATCAGCGCATCATGCACAATCAGGCCGATTTCCTCGCGATATGTCGTGTCCTTGCCCTTACGGAGATCGATTCGGACAAGCGGCATGGTTTCTCCTTCGATGGGTTGACCCAAGTCCACTCGCCGACCGCGAGGCGGGCGGACAATGATCTCGGCGACGCGAGGCCTGAGGGAGAGGGAAACGCCCTTCCCGAAGACCCCTCAGCGGCCGCCGTAGAAGCCGCTGGTTTGGGCGTATTCGATCGGATTGTAGGGGCTGTAGTTCGGGTAGGTCTCGGCCAGAGTCCGCTGTGAGGAAGGATTGACCCCTTGATTGGCGTTGCAGCCGGCGAGCGCGAACGCCGCGAGGGCGAGGACGGCCGCGATCCGCGTCGACGGTCTTCCACGCGCCGGAGACAAGGCGTTCGACGAGCGTCCACTCAATGCGCAAGACGGATCGGCGCGATCAGCCATCAGGTTCTGCTCTCTCGGCGCTGCAGGTACGAAAGGCATGGGCTTCGCGCTCGCCACATTCGGCGATCTACCGGCGGCGAGGTCCTCCTTCGCCCCGTCTTTGAAGGACCGGATCATCTTCTAGAACGTCAGTCAATGAGGTCGAGCCGGCGACGGTCCGCGGCCTCAAGCGCCGCGGCGGATTGGCGCGGCGACGGGCGCCGGCTCAGGCTTTCCAGCCGCTCGTTTCGGTTTGCCGCGAACCAGCGCCGCCGCCGCGCCGATTGCGCCGAAACCCGCGAGCATCGCCAACACGCCGCCGACCGCCGAGAGCAGCTCGGCTTCAGACGCATGCGTTGTGCGCGCGCCAGCGCCGGTCGCCGCATGCAGTCCCCATCCGAGCGCCGTCGAGGCCGAGGCGACGCCGACGCCGGCGCCGAACACACGCAGAAGATTGAGGAGCCCGCCCGCGACGCCGGATTTGTCGGCCGGCGCCGCGCCGATCGTCGCACTGTTGTTGGGGGCGATATAGAGGCCAAGCCCGACGCCATAGGCGGCCAGCGCCGCCATCACGCCGATGAGGCTCTCCGGCGTTCCGGTGAGCAACGCGGGCAACGCCAGCGCCGAGGCGAGGCAAACCGCCATCCCGGCAGCCATGACGAGGCGCGGGCGTTTGTCCGCAAAAGTTCCGCCGAACGGCGCGACAAGACCAAGCGCGACCGGGATGACCGTCAGCCTCAAGCCGGCTGCAAACGGCGGATCGTGATACCCGCGGATCAGCGCAAACGACATCGCGAAGAACATTCCGTAGAGCATGGCGTAGGAGACCAGAACGCCGACACAACCGGCCGAGAAGGCCGCGGACTGGAAAAGACGGAGATCCATCAGCGGCGCCGGCGCTTTGCCTTCGCGCCAGATGAAGAGGCCGAGGAGGATCGGCCCGGCGGCGGCGCACACGATGAGCGGCGCCGACAGTCCCCACGCGCGACACTCCGCGATCGTCACCAGGAGCGCGACCAGCGCCGGGATCAGGAGCGTAGCGCCGAGAGCGTCGAAGCGGCGATCCTTGGCGAAGGACGTCGTCTTCGGGACGATCAGCCAGCCGAGGGCCGCGCCCACGAGGGCGAACGGAACGGTGACCCAGAAGATCGAGCGCCAGCCCAGCGTCGCCAGCAGCACGCCGCCGAGCGCAGGGCCAAGGCTGAGGCCGACCGCCTGCGCCGCCGCCATGATTCCGAGCGCTTTTCCGCGCCGCGCCGGACCGGCCGCGGCAACCAGGATGACGACGCTGTTGGCCCCCAGCATCGAGCCGCCGATCCCCTGCAGCACCCGGAACGCGATCAGCAGCGGCAGGCTCGGAGCGAGGCCGCACAGGGCCGAGAACAGGCCGAACAGGGCAAAGCCGCAAAGATAAAGCGTCTTGCGTCCGCCGATTTCCGCGAGCCGCGCGAACGCCGGCAGGACGGCGGCGAATGCCAGCACATAGGCCACGGCGACCCAGCTCACCGCATCGAGCGGCGCGTCGAATGCGTCCTCAAACGAGGGCATGGCGAGCTGAACGATGCTGGCGTCGACCTGGCCGACGAATGCGCCGATGCACACCGTGCCGACCACGAACCACGCATAGGCGGCACGGCGCGCGAAGAACTGCGCAGGCGCAGGCTCCGGCAATCCCCGATTCGCAGCCACTCGAATTCCGCGGTTGTGAGACGCGATAAGGAGCCTAGCCACAGGCGCGCCGTTCCGCAACGGTCTGAGGAACAGCGGCGCGGCCTCGGTTATCTCGTCCCCGGCGTCGCCCGCACCGGCGCGGCGCAGGTGTTCGCGTCGTCGGCGCGCCGCTCGCTTCTAGGTCTGAGAGGCGTCCACCAGCGAATCCGCGATTGCCGCATCGATTTGTTCAGGTATCTCCACCACATCGATGCCGATTTGATCGCCAGGAATCCAAATCCTGGTGCCCGCGCCGTGCGGGACGAAGGTGGCCGCCAGCGCCATGTTCACGCGAATTGTCTTTCCGCCTTCGGTCAACGTGCACTTGATCCATTTCGTCATGGCTCTCCTCGCCATATGCGGTAGTGAGACACCCGCCGCCGGTCTCGGAGGCGTTTTCGAGCGTGAGCCGCCGCATCGAGCGCGGAGTCGTCCAGACGGGCGGGGAGGATCAGCGCCAAGGCGATCGCCGGGAGCGCGCACAGCCTCGTCATGGGCCTCTCCCGACCTGGTCCGCCCGAACGCCGCCCCCCGAACCTCGCATCGGGCCCGCCTTACATCGCCTTTTCCATTTGGCCGCGGATCTCGCCCGGCTTGTGCTCGGCGGTGTGGATGTTGAAATACATCATGCCGCCCGTCAGGTCCTTGGCCTGGGCGTCGGTCAATGTCGCCGAGCCCTTCATCGGGCTGTCGAGCGGGGCTTGGAGAGGCACTTCGACCGGGGCCGGCTTCCCGACCGGGGCTGGCCCGTGGAAATGGGCTGCAATCGCCGGGCCGGTGAGGCCGGAATAGTCGACTGTCCACTCGAGCTTCTTGGTGCCGGCGTCGTAGGTCGCGGTCAACGCGCCTGTGCCTTTGGAGTCGGTCGGCGGCGTCTCCGCCGCGCCGGTGAGCGTCGCCGTGTAGTGGATCACTTCCGCTTTGGGCGCGACGATCGCCGCCATATGCGCGGCGGCGAACAGCGCCGCGCCGATCATGAATGTCCGCATGACAGTCACCTTTCCTCCCGGGCTCATGCTCGATGCGACGGCGCCCGCCGAAATGGATCACAACGCTAGCACAACGCTTGGTCCGCGACGAGACGCGCTTCAACCGCAGTCGGCCCTTTGCCGCTCGCCCCGCCTTCGACTACCCTCCGCCGCCATGCTGATCCCGCCCCGGACAACGCCGCCGCCAGACGCCGCTGAGCGGCGGGCCGCGAAGCCAATTGTCGTCTATGCCGTCGACCGGCTGCCGGCCTACGACGGGGCCTTCTACGATAAGGCGCGCGCCGGCATGGCGAAGATCGGCGAGACGATCGTGCCGCCACGCGAGGGCCGCGCGTTCGACGTTCCGGCCGGGCATTTTTTTCGCATCGTCAGCACCGAGGGCCCGCAGGTCGGCGACCTGAACCTATGGAACGCCGCCAATCTCGCCGAAAGCTTCTTCAGCGGCAAAACGCGGGCGCTCAATGCGACCCATGTGAGCGCGGGCGCGCGTCTATGGAGCGCGCTGCCCTATTTGCGGCCGATGGCGACCATCACCCGAGACACGCTCGACTGGTATGGCTTTGACGCCGACGGCGCCGGCGTTCACGACGTGATCGGCACTCGCTGCGACCCCTACACGAACCGCCTCCTGACCGGCGGCGACTATCATCATTGTTGCCATTCGAACCTGACGCGCGCTCTCGCGGAGCGGATGGGGCTATCCCGCCGCGAGGCGGAGCCGCATGTCCATGACGTGCTCAACGTGTTCATGTGCACCGGCTTCGAGCGCCATTCCCACCGCTACTTCATGAAGGCGAGCCCGGTGCGTCCGGGCGATTACATCGAGTTCTTCGCCGAGATCGACCTCATCGGCGCGCTGTCGGCGTGTCCGGGCGGCGACTGTGGCGAGACCCACTCGAGCGACGCGGCGCGCTGCCATCCGCTGAAGGTTGAGATTTTCCGCCCGCGCGACGACGCGCTGCAAGGGTGGCGGCCGCCCGTGGTCAGCGCCTATTCCGGGGAGTGAACCACGCGCCTATCCGAAGCGCAGCCGGGTTCGTTCTCGAGCCTTCTGCGCCTCTGTCTCCCGGTCGCGCGGCGGGACGGCGCTGTGGAGGGACGAGATCAGATTGCGCGCGGCCTCCGCGACCTCGTCGACCGCGCGCTCGAACGCCTCAGCGTTGGCCTGCGACGGCTTGGCGAAGCCGCTGACCTTGCGCACGAACTGGAGCGCGGCCGCCCGGATTTCTGCTTCGGTCGCGGGCGGCTCGAAGTTGAACAGCGGGCGAATGTTGCGGCACATGGGAAGCCTCGTCGAGCTAGCCTTGCTTCAAGTCCCGAGCCCATTCATTGCGTCAGTTCGAACCGCGCAGTGACGGTCACGGTCAGTCTGTCCTCGCCCGCCTCGATCGGCGGCGGGGAGGGCGCGGCCCCGGCGTATGCGCGGGAAAACGCCACGGGCTCTTGGGGCCCGCCATCCTCCGTGAGCACCATGAGCCGGCCGATCCTGGCGCCCCCCGCGCCGGCGTAAATCTCGGCTTTACGCCTGGCGTCGGCGACCGCGAGCGGCCGCGCCTTGTCGAGCAGCGCGCTCGGATTGTTGTGGCCAAAACCAATGCCATAGATCGAGTTGGCGCCCGCGCCCACAGCCTTGTCGAGCAGCGCCCCGAGGCGCGAAATGTCGCGAACGACCACGGTCACGTTGTTGCTCACGCTGTAGCCGACAATCGCCGGAGAGGTCTTTTGGCCCGGTGTGGACTGCGCGAACGTCGGCGAAATCGACACGTCGGAGGTCTGGATGTCGGCAGACGGGACGCCCTCCGCCTTGATGAGCGAAACCAGCGCGTTGGCCGCATTTGCGTTCGCCGCCATCGCCTCGCCTGCATTCCTCCCCGTGCTCGTCACGCCGACCGTCACCCGGGCGAAGTCGGGCGCGGCGGTGACGCTGCCTTCGCCGCTGACCTCGACCCAGCGGTCGTTGCTGATATCAATCAAGCGCTCGAGCGCCCGCGCGGGAGACACGGCGGCGAGCGCCGTCAGGAACGCGATCAGAAACGAGCTTGGCCGCATGGTTCCTCCTGCCGGGGGCAAGCTTGCGACAATGCGGACATTTGCGCCGTCTTCAACTCCGCCATGCGGCTTTACGTCTTCTGCGGCGGGTCGGCGCGATAGCGGAAGTCGCAATGGCTCGCGCCGCCCATGATCGTCTGCGTCCGGGTCAGTTTGATGCGCGGATCATAGCCCTCGCAGAAAGCGCCGTCGCGGTTGCAGGACAGGATATCGCCGATCTCGCCGAGGCCCATCGCACGATAGGTCTCGGCGTAGCGGCAACGCCTGACGTTGAAATCGAGCACCCCCGGCTTGTCGTCGACGACCTCGATCGTCAGCGCGTCGTCCTTCGTCCACAAGGGCAAGATCGCCTTGAAGCTTTCGAGGTCCGCTCCGCCCGCGGCGCGCGAAGCCATTTCGGTTCCGGCGTCGATCGCTGCGCGGCGAATGGCCCGGCGCAGGATGTCGCGCGCTTTGTCCTCGCCGACCGCCTTGCGTATTTCATCATAGACCGGAGCGATGATCGCCGCCTCGATCCTGCGCCGAGCCAAGATGCCGAGTTCGCCGTCCTTGTGGTCATCCATGACCCGAAAACCTGCGCCGGGCCCAGGGCGGGTGTCAAATTCCAGCTTTTGACGATCATCGACTTGACAGCCGCCGTGGGAGGCGCGGACTCTGGCGCCAGCTTCGTTCTTCTGTTGCGGGCATAAGGGAGGAGAAACCCATGCCGATCGATCGGATGGATCATTTCACCATCCTCACCACCAACACCGAAGAGACAGTCGCCTTCTACTACGACGTGCTCGGATTGACCCCCGGGCCGCGGCCGGACTTCTCGTTCCCCGGCGCCTGGCTCTACAATGGCGGCAAGGCGATCCTGCATGTCGTCGAAAAAGCTGTCATTCCAGAGGGCGGCGGAGTCCTCGACCATATCGCCTTCTGGGGTACGGACGTACCGGCTTATCTCGCCAAGCTGAAGGCGCGCGGCGTCAAATACAACCTGCGCCGGTTGCCGCAATCCGGCCACGCCGCCGGCGTCTGGCAATTGTTCTTCTTCGATCCCAGCGGCGCCAGGGTCGAAATCGACTTTGCAGCGACGGAAAGCGCCGAGCCGCAGGACTGATCGATTGAGGCGAGTGGCCGACGGCTCGCCGCCCGGCCTTGCCTTTGAGCCCGGTCTGCCGCAAAGAGCCGCGACGGCAAGCGGGATTTTTCTTTGCGCAACAACGCCATCGTTCAGGTCGGCCGAGGGCCGCTCGCGGCGCGGTTCGGCCCGAAGCTTCCGTTAGCGCTGATCGCCGGACCGTGCCAGCTCGAAAGCCGCGGCCATGCGCTCGAGATGGCCGCGGCCCTCAAGGCGATCGCTGAGCGGCGCGCGATCGGGCTCGTGTTCAAGTCGTCCTTCGACAAGGCGAATCGGACCTCGGGCTCCGCCAAGCGTGGGGTCGGACTGAAAGCGGCGCTGCCGATCTTCGCCGAAATCCGCGACACGCTCGGCCTTCCGGTCATCACCGACGTGCACGAGAGCGGCCAGTGCAAACCGGTCGCGGAAGCCGTCGACGCGCTGCAGATTCCGGCCTTCCTGTGCCGCCAGACCGATCTCCTGGTCTCAGCGGCGCTGACCGGGCGGCCGGTCAACGTCAAGAAGGGTCAGTTTCTCGCCCCCTGGGACATGAAGAATGTGGTCGCCAAGCTCGACGCGGCCGGCGCCGCCGACGTCCTGGTGACCGAACGGGGGGCGAGTTTCGGCTACAACACGCTCGTTTCCGACATGCGGGCGCTGCCGATCCTGGCGCGCGAGACCGGCGCGCCGGTCATCTTCGACGCGACTCATTCGGTCCAGCAGCCGGGAGGGGAGGGGACCGCCTCGGGCGGAGAGCGCGCGTTCGTTCCGGTGCTGGCGCGGGCGGCGGTCGCAGTCGGCGTCGCCGGGGTCTTCATCGAGACCCATCAGGACCCGGATCGCGCGCCATCCGACGGCCCCAATATGGTGCCATTGAAGGAGTTCGAGGCGCTCATCGCCGAGTTGCAGGATTTCGACCGGCTCGCCAAGCGCTGAGCTTTGCGCCCTGGCCCAGGCCTGTCATATGACGGTCGCGTGGGCGGGATATCCGGGGCGATCGGCCGCGAAGACGAGTCCAATGGACAGATATCTCTTCAGCTACGCAACCGCTAGCGATCCCCCGATCAAGCGGGGACTGATTCGCTTGGTCGAGAAAGCCACCGGCCAGCCGAAGCTCAAGCGGATGTACGTGCACAACCAGCGCTTTCCGCGCTTGGGCGAGACCTTCTGGCAGGCCGCGGTACGGTCGCTCGAGCTCGACGTCCGCTATGACGCCGACGCCCTCGCCTCCGTTCCCAAGACCGGCCCGCTCGTGTTCGTCGCCAATCACCCCTATGGCGTGCTCGACGGCATTGTCATGGCTTGGCTCGCGAGCAAGGTCAGAAGCGATTTCGTCGTTCTCACCCACATCGTGCTGACGCGGGCGCCGGAAGCGGCGCGGTTCATCTTGCCGGTCGATTTCTCTGGGACCGAAGAAGCCGAGCGGATCAATCTCGCCTCGCGCGCCGCGGCGCGCGCCCAGCTCGAGCGCGGCGGGGCGGTGGTGGTATTTCCGGCCGGCGCGATTTCGACCACGCCCGACAAGCTCGGCCTTAAACCCGCAGTCGACGGGCGCTGGCAGACGTTCGTCTCCCAGCTCATCCAGCGCTCAGAGGCGACGGTCGTTCCGATCTGGTTTGGCGGCCAGAACAGCCGCCTCTTCCAGATCGCGAGTCACGTCAGCCTGACGTTGCGCCTTTCGCTCATCTTCCACGAAGTCAAGACGCGCATCGGGACCAGCCTCCCGGTCGTAATCGGGGCGCCTGTCCCATTCGCCTCGATGGCCGCGATCCGCAACCGGCAAGCCCTCGCCGATGAACTGCGCGCCCGGGTCTATGCGCTCGCGAGGCTTGCTCCGACGCTCGACAAGCCGCACCGCGCCGCGCGGAAGCTTTTGGGGCCGAGGCCCGGCGTGCGCCGAGCGGACCGGGCGGCGTAGAGCGCGGCCTGACGCATCCGCAGGCGCGCTGGGCAAGAGCGGTCGATCAACTCAGCCGACCTTCTGCACGCCGGTCAGCAGGGTCAGGTGTTCTTTGATCATGCCCCGCGCGAGTTTTGCGATGTTGGTCTGATCGAGATTGTCATGGACCTTGAGATAGACTTCCTGAATGTCGAGAAGCTTCCGATGTCCCTCGACTTCGTATTGAATATAAGCGTGATCGAACTCGGATCCCGCGCGTGAGGTTCGCAGTCTCTCGACGGACGCCTTGCCCGTATCGTCGAGATTCCGCATCAGCTCCGCGTCGGTCGGGGCCTGAATCGAACCTGTCGGGGCGCCGTTCGTCTGAAGGGTCTTCAAAATGTCGGCGACCGTCTCCTGCTCGGCGATTTCGAATTCAATGAACTGCTTGAGGAGAGCGTTATCCGCCTTGGGCAGCGCGATTCGGCTCAGCGCCAACGACAACGAGCCGACGGCCATGGTGTCGTTGATATGCTTTCGCTGAGCATCGGACATCCCGCTCAGAGCGGGTGAAGGCGGGGCGATCGTTTGCGCGGGTGATTGCTGCGGAGCGGAAGTTTGTGCGGCGACCCGGCTTGCGGCCGCGGTAGCGATCGAGGCAAGAAGCAAACGACGATTCATTTGCGGTCCTCCGTTCTGGGCCGGAAACGAATCTCACGTCCGGCCTCAAACGAACGCGCCGCAAATCGTCTTTGTTCCGCGCCCGAGAGCCTTGGATCAGCCACGCCCGCGATAGGGGGCGACGCCCTGATCGGGCAGCCAGACGCCTTTCGGCAGCTTGCCGCTCTGCCAGAAAACGTCGATCGGCATACCCCCGCGCGGGAACCAGTAGCCGCCGATCCTGAGCCAGCGGGGCTTGATGACTGCGACCAGGTCCTTGCCGATGCGTATGGTGCAGTCCTCGTGGAAGGCGCCATGATTGCGGAAGCTCCAGAGGTAGAGCTTCAATGATTTCGCCTCGACGAGCCATTTATCGGGCGCATAGTCGATGACGAGATGGGCGAAGTCGGGCTGACCCGTGACCGGGCAGATCGAGGTGAACTCGGGCGCGGTGAACCGGGCGACATAGTCGGTGTCGGCCTGCGGATTCGGCGCCCGGTCCAGCGTCTTGGCGTCCGGCGCTTGGGGAATCTGCGATGGACGCCCAAGGTGGGCGAAGGCGGGTTGGCTTTGTTTGTTCATGGGCCTCGTTTAGACCCAAAACCCCTTCCGCCGCGAGCTTATTTGTACTGGTCGCGCAGGTTCCCGCCGCTGACTTGCGACGAAATATAGCCGCTGAGCCGCACGCAGACGCCGTTCGCCGCCAGCACGCCAGGATTGCCGGCGATGTCGCATTTCTTCGCGGGCTCGGCCTTGGTCGGGTTCTTGCTCTGGGCGGGCAGTTCGGCCGCCTGCCCAGCGGTCGCGCCAAGGACCGCGGCCGCGAGCGCGCAAGCGAACAATCGTTCCACAATCATATGCTTCGTCCTGACGCCGGCGCCGCATGGAAACCGCCGGCCAAATCCCGAACCGCCAAAGCGGCGCATAGACGCCATATTGGGCGGCTATGGGGCGGCCGGCAAGCGTCTTCGCGAGCTTGCGACTCAGTGTGCAATCCGTAAGGAATAGGCCCAAGGCGGAATGGGGAGCGCAGAAGGCATGGAGACGACATCCCCTTTTGCGCGCCCTTTCTTGCGTCGGCCCGTCGCCCCCGCTTCCCTGACGGTGGGCGGCGCAGCGCTGCTCGCACTCGGTTTTTACGCGGCGATCGGCGCGCTCCAGCCGATCGTCGCCGCAATCGCCGGCGCCGCCGGGCTCGCGCTCCTGCGCCGGGCGCGCGCCGAGCGCCCGTATTCCGCGGCGCTGATTGCGCTTGACGCCGCGGCATTCGCGATTTTCGCCCTCCAGCGCAACGATTCGATCGGATTCTGGCAATTGCCCGGACCGTGGGCCGATGTCTGGCGGTTCGATCCGGCTGGGGCGACCATTGCGCTGATTGTCTATGCCGGCGGGTCGATCATGGCCCTCATCGCCGGCTTTCGTGGATTGCGGCTCATCGAGGGTGTGAGTCTGATTGCGGTTCCCTTCCTCTTCAACCTGCTGATGGCGATCGGCGCCGACTGGCACATGGCGGAGCTCGGCGCGATGGCGACCGCGCGCGCCAGCTTGCCGTTTCCCGCCCAGGTCGCGATCGGGCGCGCGCTCGCGTTGTGGTTCGTCGGCGAGGCAATGCTGACGATGATCAGCCTGGTCAGCGTCAACCGGCTCCCCAGTTCGGCGCGCACGCACGGGATTTTTGCTTTGAGCGGCGCGCTTGCCGCTGCGACCCCGCTGATCGCCAATGCGGCGCAGTTGGTCGCACAGCCGTTCCTGGCGATTTTCTTCTCCAGCATCTGCGCCGCGCTCGCCCAGGCGGGCTTATGGGCGATTGTCTACCTTCTGACCGGCATCGTCCTTGATTGGCTCGGCGGCCGCCCGCCGCGGTTCGAGGCAGCCTGGGAGCATTGGCGAACCGGCTTCGTCAAGGGCGCGATATACGGCGCGCTGTTCATGGGCTTCATTCTCGTCGCGGCTTTCATCCTGCGCGCGCCCGGCGCGGCGACAATCCTCGACCGCGCCGCGCTGCTGATCGGTCCCATCGGCGGCGCTTTCGCCTTTCCGCTCGCCCAGACGATCATGGGCAGCGCCGACGGGACAGCGCCGTTCTTCGGCCGGCTGAAGCGCGCCTACCGGGACCCCCGCGGGCCGGCGCGCGGGATCGTCGCCGGACTCGGCCTGGCGCTCGCCTATCTCGCCGGCCTTGCCGCTTACGACGGCGGCGTGCGCTTTCTTGCGATGGCCGCTGTCGGGGGGCTCTGCTACGGCGGCGTCGATCTCATCTTTGACGCCTGGAGCGTCATTAAGGGCGAGCGGCGGAAGCTGCAAAGCTGGCGCCTTTATGCGTTGGGCCTCCTGCTTGGCGGCTTCGTCGCCGGCGCGCTTGGATGGTACTTCGACGCTGCCCAGCTCCAGGTCGTGATCGCCAAATTCTGGGCCTATGCCGACGTCAACTACCGCCTCGACGGGCGCCGGCTCGGAGACTTCACGACCTATCCGATCTTCAACAAATACGGGATGATCAACCTCGGCGAGGTCGCGGGCGGGGTCAGGCTGTTCTGGGCCGAATCGGTCGCCGGGGTCATAAACTGGTCGCTCGCCGCGCCGCTCTTCTCCATCAACTACGTGCTGCTCGATGCGGGCTTGCAGAGAAGCCTGAGGCCGATCAAGACGCTGCTCAGCCCGAGCGGGGTCGAGGGCCTGGTCGAGCAGGGCGTGCGCGTTCTGCGCTGGGGCTTGTGGATGGCGCCGATCATCAACTCGTTCCTGCGCCAGTCGCCGGACCCGACCTGGTACAATCAGGACGGCGCGATCCGGTCGGGCGTCGCCATCGCAACCGACGCGACTCAGAGCCCCGGCGACTTCCGGCAGTTCAGTCTGACCCTCTTTCTCGGCCTGCTTGCCTACGACTGGCTTCGCATCCTCATCTGGTTCGACCATATGGGGCTCAGGGTCGCGACCCTGGTCAACTTGTCCTTTCTCGGCGGCGATCGCGCCGACGAGGCGGCTGCGCGGTTCATCGGCCACAACGGACGAACCCGCGCCATTCCGGACGGCATCCGCCGCTTCGGCACCTGGGCGCCGCTGCTTATTCCCTTCTACATCCCGCGTGGTCAGGACTGGGACAAGGCCTGGACCGGAGCGGAGACGCTCGCGCGCAGCGGCGCTCCTGCGCCTGACGCGATCAGGACGCTCGGCTTCGCCTATGGCGCGGCGATCGCCGCCGTGGCCGCTGCGGGCGTGGCGGCGGCGATGAAGGAGCGCGCCAAAATCGGACCGGCGGGGCCGTGGCTCGAAGGTGCGCCGCTCGAGCTTGCGCGGCGTCCGGATCGCTTCGTCTTCAACAATGGCGCGGTCGGCGTCGAAATCCAGCGCGACGGACGCGGCGCGGCCTACGTCATGGGCGCTGAACGCGGCGGCGGCCCGATCGATCTCTTCCGCCGCCCGCTCGATCCGATCCAGGCGCGCGGCCATTTCTTTTATGTGAGCGAAGACGGCGAGCCGCCATGGTCGATCGGCTTCGAGCCGGCGCGGCGCTCCGGCGACTATAGGATCGAGGAGCCGGGCTTCAATCGCCTTGCGATCGTCAATGCGCTGAACGGGATCGAGGCGCGGATGGAGATCGCGCCCGATCCGCGCGGCGCGGTCCTGAGCTGGCGCGTCCGGCTCGAGAACAGGTCGGACCGGCCGCGCCGGCTTCGTCTGACGAGCTTCTGCGAAATCGCCGGCGCCGAAACCGGAGCTTACGCGAAAGATCTCGATTTCGCCGGCATGCATGTCGAGACCATGTTCGTCCGTCCGCTCAACGCGATTCTCGCTCGGAACCGGCTCTTGCGCTCGGCGCGCGCGGATCGCGGCGAAACGGCGTTCTTCGCCGTCAAGCCGGGACCGGGGACCGACCTCGTAGGCTATGAGGATTCGCGCATCCGCTTCATCGGCGAAGGCTCGCTTCTGCGGCCCACGGGCTGCGAGCCGTGGCGCTGGCGCAAGCTCGACGACGAAGGCAAGCTCTGGACGTTCGATCCGGCGGCGAGTTTCACTCTTGACGCGACGATTGCTCCAGGTGCGGCAGCCGAGGCGGAGTTCATCGTCGGCCGCTCCGACAATGCGGTTTGGGCTAGCGAATTGATCGCCAGGCGCCTCGGGCTCGCGGCTCTGCCCGAGCCCGACCTGCAGACGCGTCTCTACGAAACCCGCGCCGTCGAGCCGTCTCCCGCCCTGCATTCGCGATGGCCATTCGCGTTCTCGGCCGACGGCGGGCGGCTCACGCTCACCCACCGCACGCCGCGCCCGTGGGCGCATGTGATGGCGAACGAGCTCGGCATGGCGACGATGGTCTCCAATGATGGTGAGATTTTCTCCGCCTTCGGCAACGCCCGCCAGAATGGCCTCTCCGCTTTCCGGTTTGACAGCGTGACCGTCGTCCAGCCGGCGCAGGTCGTTTACCTCCGCGACCTCGACAAGGGCGAGACGGGCGCGGTGGGCTTCACGCCGTTCCAGCCTGAGGAAGCGACCTATGAAGCGACCTATGAGCCGGGGGTCGCGACGTTTGTCACGACCCGCGGCGACCTGACGATCGACCATGTCGTCTTCGTCCCGCCTGACTATCCAGGCGACATGCGGCTCTTGACCTTGCGCAATCGCGGCGCGAGTCCGAAGCGCCTGCGCATTACGCCCTTCTTCGATCTTGCGCTCGAGGACAGCCCGAACGCGAGCGTGGACAAGATTCGTGACGAGACGGCCGGCTCGACGCTTCTGTTCCAGAACCCCAATAACGATTTCGAGCGTGGCTTCGCCTTCGCGGCGACGACCTTGCGGGATCCGGTGACCGAGACCATTCGCGCCCGGTTCTTCGGCGGGCCGGGACGCAACATCCTGACGCCGGCCTTGGTCGAAAGCGGGGCCAGCGACGAATCAGTCCCCGACGACGGGCGGCGCGTCGCCGCATTCTGCGGCGAGATCACGCTGCCGCCCGGGGGCGAAGCGAAGATCGCCATCGGCTTCGGCCAGGCCCCGAGC
>JBAUXQ010000627.1:0-3810 GCA_049584355.1 Roseiarcus sp.
GGACATGGTGCTTCTGGAGCAGTCCGGCATCAATCCCGTAGTGGTGCATGGCGGCGGGCCGCAGATCGGCTCGATGCTGAAGAAGCTCGGCATCGAATCGCATTTCTCCGGCGGCTTAAGGGTCACCGACAAGCCGACGATGGAAATCGTCGAAATGGTGCTCGCCGGATCGATCAACAAGCAGATCGTCGGTTCGATCAACGCCGAGGGCGGGCGGGCGGTCGGCTTGTGCGGCAAGGACGGCAACATGGTGAGCGCGCGGAAGGTCCACCGCCCGCACAGTCCCGGCGAAGACGTCGTCGACCTCGGCTTTGTCGGCGAGCCCGACAAGGTCGACGTGACCGTGCTCGAGCAGATACTCGGCCGGGAGCTGATCCCGGTTCTGGCGCCGGTCGCGCAAGGCGCCGACGGCCAGACCTACAACGTCAACGCCGACACCTTCGCCGGCGCCGTCGCCGGCGCGCTCAAGGCCAAGCGCCTCTTGTTCCTGACCGACGTTCCCGGCGTCCTCGACAAGAACGGCGGCCTCATCAAGGAACTCAGGATCGACGACATCCGCAGCCTCATCGCCGACGGCACGATCACCGGCGGCATGATCCCCAAGGTCGAGACCTGCATCTATGCGCTCGAGCGCGGCGTCGAGGGCGTCGTGATCCTGGACGGGAAAGTCGCTCACGCGGTGCTGATCGAGCTCTTGACCGATTATGGCGCGGGCACGCTGATTATGCGATAGCGCTTTGTGGCCCCGCGCTGAGCGCCGGGGCGCGAGCGATAAAAAATCGAAGGCTCAGACCGCAATCCGTTCGACCTCGTCGAGGGTCAGGGCTTTCTTCCGCTTCCGATCGTGGCTTCGAGTCCTCGGAAGGGCGTCGTAACACTGCGGCGCAGGACATAGGGTTACGCCCCGCCGGTCAAACCACCGGGCTGCGCGAGCGCCGCGAAGTCCCGGCTACCATGCAGAACACGGACGATGGTTACGGCGTCATCGTCGTGCAGGTAGTAGAGCGCATAGTTACCAGAAAAGCACACGCGCAGGCCAGCCGCGAATTGCTCCCGCGGGACCCAAGCCTGGAAACTGCCGAAGCGGCTCACAAGCCGCGTACAGCTTGTCGACGAGCCGGGTTGCCGCGGCCTCAGAGACTTCGACCGCAACATAGGCCCAAATCTCGGCGAGGTCGGCTTCCGCCTTGTCGGTCATGCGGAGGTCGAGCGGTCGGCTAATAGCTTCCTCCCTCGCTCGATGATACGGGCGGCGTCGAAATCCTTGACCCGGCCGGCCGCGACATCGGCCAAGCCAGAGTCGATGTCGGCCTTTAGCGCGGCCAGTTCCTCGATCTGCATGGCGCGCTTGAGTTTCCAGTCGCGCAGCGCGGCGCGGATGACCTCGCTCGTCGACGCGTAGTCGCCGGCGTCGACGGCGCTTTTCACGACGGCAGCCATTTCGGCGGGCAACGTGACCGTGAGGCGTTCGATCTCGGACATGAAACAGTCCTTCCTCTTCTCTCGAGCGATCATACAATATCATACTTAATATGCGAGCGCGCCCCTTCAACGGCTGTCCGGAGGCTACGCCTCATCCAGCGCCCCGCGTAGCGGGCCAACCCACGCCCCAGCGCGCCCGGGACGACAATGCGTTGAAACGTTTGGATCGGGCAGTTATTGCTCAATCCATCGGAGACTCCCCCAATGCGCATTCTGGCGATCGACACGTCCTGCGGAGCGGCGTCGGTTGCAGTCGTGGAAAGCGGCCAGGCCGAACCGCTGGCGGTCATGAGCAAGCGGATGGCGCGCGGTCACGCGGACGCGCTCGCGCCAATGGTCGAAGAGGTGATGCGCGGCCTCGACGGCGGTTTTGCTTCGCTGTCGCGGATCGCCGTCGCGACCGGTCCCGGCTCCTTCACCGGGATCCGCGTCGGCCTCGCGATGGCGCGGGCGATGGCGGTGGCGCTCGCAATCCCGGTGGTCGGCGTATCGACCCTGGCCGCGTTCGCCGCGCCGCTCCTGAGCGCGCCCAGGCCCGGAATCATCGCCGCGGCGATCGACGCTCGCCACGGCTCGGTTTATTTTCAGCTGTTCGAGGCGACCGGCCGTCCGTTGGGGCCGCCGCGTTGCGATACGGCGCGCGAATGCGTGCGGGCGATCGGCGCCGGCCCGGCATGGCTCGCGGGCGATGCTGCCGCGCTCATCGCCAGTGAAGCGCAGCGCGCCGGCCTGCCTTATGACCTCGGCGCCGCCGGGGACGCGCCGGACATTGTCGCCCTGGCGTGGATGGGCCTCGCCGTCGATCCTGCGACGAGCCCAGCGCGCCCGATCTATGTGAAGGCGCCGGACGCGCGGCCAAATCCGGCCGAATCGATCGCCCGGGCGCCCGCCTGAGATTGTCAGCTGAAGCCATGATCTTCGGCCTGCGCCGATCCGCCCCGCCCGTCATTCGTCCGCTCCGGCCGGACAAGGCGGAAGCCTGCGCCCGCCTCCACGCCAAGGGGTTCGCCCATCCCTGGTCGGCCCAGGAAGTCGCCGCCCTCATTGCGAGCGCTTCGACGCTCGCGGCGGCGGCGCTCGATCCGGCAAACGGCCGGTTGCGCGGGTTCGTTCTGTCGCGGCTGGCGGCGGACGAAGCGGAGATCCTCACCATCGCCGTCGAGGCCGCCTCCCGGGGCAAAGGAGTGGGCCGGGCGCTGCTCGGCGAGGCCCTGCGTCAGGCGTCGAACGCGGGGGCGAAGGCGATGTTCCTCGAAGTCGGCAAGGATAATGCGCCGGCGCTGGCGTTGTACGAGCGGGTCGGGTTCGTCAAGGTCGGCGAACGCGCCGGCTATTATCGCCGCAATGACGGAACCCGGGCCGCCGCGGTCATCATGCGCAAGGCGCTCGGATGAGTGGCGGCTGTTCTCGCCGGACGAGCGGCATATCGCTGGGATTGAGCTTGCGGCTTGTCGTGGGCTGCGGCTGACTACGGCCTTGCGGAGGGGGTCTGTGATGCATTCGTAGTGGCCGGCGGAACCTTTCTCATCAGCTGCGGCGCCGTGACCATCGGACGGATCGCCACCGGGCCATTGTAGATATCGTCTGGCGGGTTTGCCTCGACCGCCTGTTCCGGAGCGGATTTTGCCGCCTGATCAATCATGTTGGAAACCGACCGATACGCCATTCTGACCTTGGCTTCACATTTATCTCTGGCTGCGCGTGCTCCTCTCTCGAAACGAGCGTTAGCGATCTTCATTTGATTGATCGCGCTGGCCATTTTCTTTAAATCATCTTCTACGTCATCCAGCGCCTTTTTTGCCGCCATGAGCTCTTTGTCATCGGGTAAAGTTTCGCCTGTTATTTCCGGCGCTCTACTGCAAAGAACCACGATTTGGCATATATCTTCACTGTCTTCCTTGGAGCACCGCATCGCCTTGAGATTGTCCAACGTCCTGTCGGCGGCTTCGCGAGCTTCTGCGGTCCATGACGCTTGATTCTTCTCCTCTTGAGAAAATCGTTCCCGGGCGCGCCTGAAGATATCGTCAGCAGTCTGCGCAAATGACAAGCTCGCTAATAGTAGCGTAGCCAGTCCTATTGCGATTGCCGTGGCGGTCCTCTTCATTTTCGTGCCCCTCACCGTAGATGAGGCGTGATGTGCTTCGACAGACGTGCTCGACCTCGGGTCGCACATTTCCGGCGGATGTGGCAAGCCGAAATCGCCGCGTGTTGGCTGTTTGCCCCCGTCAAATTCGCCAGCTAAAACACAAGCAAAATCAAGGTCTTTGCGGAGGCGGCTTTTCTCCGGGCCGGAAAGCGCCTACATCTGCGTTTAGGACCGTTCTGGAG